>JAQTRN010000085.1 GCA_028711795.1 Dehalococcoidales bacterium
CAAATTTTTACATTCGTTCTTCATTAAGCCACGGATTTCCACCCCGGCCGACTGCTCGAAACTGCTCCAATCGCTGATGCTTTTGGCTCTAGCGAAACCGGTCACCTTGTCTAACCCGGCTAACAGTCCGCTATTACCCTTAGCTTCCAACTCACCTAGCGCCTGGATGATATTTACGGGCCGGGACTGCACCAGAATAGGCCCCGAATCTTCCCCTTTATCCACTAAGAACAGCGTCGATCTTACTATCTCATCTCCCGCCAGAATAGCTTTGGCCGAAGGTACCCAGTACAGGCCGAAGTAGCCCTTAGTCGTGTCCCCCGGATGGACATTCAAAATCCGGGGATAATACCTGTCCACCATCCAGTCCGACAGCCACTGGTCATAACCGGCTAAACATATCAGGTCCGGTTCTCTCTGAACCCGGCTTTCTAGCAGCCGGCACACATCCTGCTCGTACTTGACTCTCTCCGGACAATTCCGCGGGACATTCCCTGGCGGGTATTTGTGACTGACATCTTTAAGATAAGGCAGGTGGCTAAGTTCAATTACTTCGTGCTTATTTTCCCTGGCGATGGCTACCGCGCCGCAGCCCGGCCGGTTGGTGAACACAATATAGCTATGATCACGGCCCCTGGCCACTATCTCTCGATAGTTCGTCCCGGACCCCGAAACAAAGACCGCTATCGTCATCCGGCTCCCGGACTTGACCGGGTCATAAATCAATTGTCTCACAGCTAATCATATCACTACCGCGTAATTGCCGTAAATTCAAGACGGGGCTACACGCAAGGGATTGGTTATCCTGGGCGGCTCCTCAGCTACTTACAAGCCCCAGCCGTTGGTCAACTAGGGTGACCTCGTAATCATTCCGGCGATTTCCTGAGCCCTTTCGAGGTCTTGTTTGGTATTGATGTTGAAAAGGCTCAGCCGTTCGAGGTCGAAACGATTGATTTCGGCCTCCTTCACATACCTCACCCGGACCAGCGAAAAAAGCCTATCCGTCTTCCTGACGCCATCCTTCAGCAGCCCTTCAATGACCGGCAGACAACTCTTACTGTACACGGCATGGAGCGGTTCCAATAGAGACCCAATACGCGGGACCACGACATCGTACCCGTCGGCAATACGCACCATGTAGCGAAGCAGGTCATGATTCAGGAAAGGCATATCACAGGCAACCACCAGATTCACGGACGATTTAGAGACTGATAAGCCAGCGTGTATGCCACCCAGAGGACCTTGCTTCGGGTAAATGTCAGCTGTCATCCTTACTTTAGGGTTGGTAGTTAGTTGGGCAGAGCATTTCTCCTTTGAAGATACAACAATGATTTCATCGGCCAATGGGTCGACCAGCGATATCGAACGTTCCAGAAGGTTTTGATTGCCGATTGTTACTGTTGCCTTGTCAAAACCGAGGCGGAGGCTCTCCCCGCCACATAAAATAATACAACCAACGCGTTTGGCCACGGTCAACCCCCAGTGATACATATTATCGCCGGCGAATCCAGGTACAGGACTAATAAAAGCAGAATGGCAGACAAGTCTGCCGATAAACGTTCTTGCCTGCCATTCTCGGATTCAGTCCGGTTCCTGCCGCTAGATCTTTTCCCCCAGCTCTTGCAGTTGTTGATAGGAAAAGACCGGTCCATCCTGGCAGACGTATTTTACGCCGATGTTGCAGTGGCCGCATTTCCCCAGACCACACTCCATCCGGCGCTCCATAGTGGTGATAATTTGGTCTCCCTTAAATCCCATTTTCAGGAGGTCCTGAATCACGAAGTGAATCATCACTGGAGGACCACAGACAAATGCCACAGTATTGGGCAGGTCTACCTCAATCTTGGGTAACAGCGAGCCGACGACACCAATATTCCCCTGCCAGTCACTTTCGGGATTGGTATCGCAGGTGAGCAGGACTTCACTATCGGATAAGTCTGACCATTTACCCAGTTCTTCCGTAAAGCAAAGAAGTCTGGGATACCGGCAACCGTAGAGAATACATATCTTGCCGAACTTATCCCTCTCAGCAAACATCTGATTAATGAGAGAGCGTAACGGCGCCAGTCCGATTCCCCCGGCCACAAACAGAATATCTTTATTGTAGACTTCGGCAAAAGGAAAACCGTTCCCGTAGGGGCCTCTGAAACCAATAACGTCGCCCACACGCTTGAGATGTAAAGCACGGGTGACATCTCCCACGGCCGCCACGGTGAGCTCCAGGTAGCCTTTGTTGACCGGTGAAGAGGTAATCGAAATAGGCGCCTCGCCGACGCCGAAGATCGTCACTTCTCCAAATTGCCCCGGACGGTAATCAAAGGCGGCGTTTAACGCCGGGTCATTAAAGGTCAGTGTGAAGGTTTTTATGCCTTCGGCTTCATCTCTTATGTTCTTTATGGTTACCAGACGCGGTTCATAGATGTTCTCTTTCATTTCTGTGTTATCCTTCCCAGGGTGACTGTAAAATCAATCTCACCCGGACATACTTCAATACAGCGCCCGCAACCGGTACAGCCCAGAGCGCCATCGTACTTATCCGGAGTATAAGACATCTTATGGAAGACTCTCTGCCGATATCGCTCAGCCTGGGTTTGACGTGTATTCTCCGCTGCCATTTGTGTAAAACCGCCGAACTGGCAGCTATCCCAGTATTTAATCCGTACACTCGTCCGTGCGCCGGTAGCTGTGTCTTCGACATTGAAGCAGTGGCAGGTGGGACAGACCCAATTGCAGCCGCCACAGAGAATGCAGGATGCCGAATCTTTTGCCCAGCAAGCATCGTTCCAAAACTTCGGTAGCCGGGCTTTGGCCACTTTAGCATCCACACGGCGTTCGAAGGTTGCCCAACTGCTCCGTTCTAACTCATCCGCCTTCCTCTCGTCTGAGGCCATCGCCTCGGTGAAAAGACCACGGCTTTTGTCTATCAGTGCTTTACCCGCTTCGGTACCGATTGCCACCAGGAACTTATCGCCCAGATCGGTAAACATCAGATCAAAGCCATCTTTAGCGAAGGGGCCGGTCTGTAGCGAATGGCAGAAACCGGCGTCACAACACTCATTACAGTTCAAGCCTAACAGTATCAAATTCTGGCGCCGCGCCTGGTAGTAATTATCTGAATAACCAGACAGATAGATAGTGTCCAGCGTCTTGATTCCCTGTAGATCACAGGGTCGAATACCCCAGATAATGCGCTTAGGTGGGCTCGCTTGATCTCGAATGTCTACCTTATTCCCATTGGTCTCGAAAGTGAATAATTTCTCCCGTTGCGGAAACACATATTCTTTAGGCGGTATCGCGGTCTTCCCCTTAAGCTCGATATCGGGCTGCTCAGGGTCGAAAGTGCCGAACAACAAATCCCCGTTTCTCTTAAGCGGCACCAACACCTCAGAGTCGCCTTGTAAGCTCTTCAAAAAATCAACTAGTTTTGTCTTAGCCAGTATCTTCATCGTTTCCATCTTCCTAGCATCTCTCCAATCTGACTGCGGAGACCTTGTATTCCGGAATCTTAGCTACCGGGTCCAGATTAGCCGGGGTAAGTTTATTGGCGGCCGCTTCAGCGAAATGGAACGGAATGAAGAGCAGCCCCTTCTGGATAGTATCAACCACTCTAGCTTTCAGGGTAATGTTCCCTCTCCTGGATATCACCTTAACCAGCGTGCCGTTACGTATGCCGAGTCGGGTCGCATCTTCCTTGTTGATTTCCACAAAGGCTGACGGGACCTCTCGGTCCAGAGTCCAGGATTTGCGCGTCATTGTTCCGGTATGGAAATGGAAGCCAATACGGCCGGTAGTAAGCTGGAACGGATAATCCGCGTCAGGTAGCTCGGCGGGCGGCCGGTAGGCAATAGCAACGAGTTTGCCAAGGCCATTGGGACGGGTGAACTTTTCCTTATGAAGGATCGGCGTACCCGGATGTTCGGCCGTAGGACAGGGCCAGCATAGTCCTCCCTTCTCCAACCTATCGTAGTTGATGCCACCATAGCTGGGTGTTAACCTGGCAATCTCGTCCATGATTGCACTGGGGGACGAGTAATTCATCTTGTAGCCGAAGCGGGCGGCAAGCTCGGTAATTATCAGCCAGTCCGGCTTGCTCATACCCAGAGGTTCAATGGCTTTCCTCACCCTTTGTACCCGGCGCTCCGTTGAGGTAAACGTGCCATCCTTCTCGGCCACGCTCACACCGGGGAGAACAACATCAGCCAGTTTTGCGGTCTCGGTTAAAAAGATATCCTGGACCACCAGGAAGTCCAGGGCTTTCAGGGCTTTCTCGGTATGGTTAATGTCAGGGTCTGAGACCATAATGTTCTCGCCCATAAAATACATCGCCCTGATTTTTCCCTCAAGCACTCTGTCCATGGCCTCGACGGCGGTAACCCCGACCTTAGAAGGCAGGGGAACACCCCAGGCGTTTTCAAACTTCTTCCGGATATCGTCATTGGTTACAGCCTGATAACCGGAGAACACGTTAGGCAGCGCTCCCATATCACAAGCGCCCTGGACATTGTTTTGGCCACGGAGCGGATTGACGCCAGTCGATTCCCGTCCCAGATTACCTGTAAGCATCGCCAGGTTGGCGCATGACATCACGTTGTCAACACCGGTGGTGTGCTGGGTAATGCCCATTGAGTAGATGATAGTGCTCTTTCTGCTACCGGCATACAGCCGGGCGGCCTTGATTATCAGCTCTACCGGTACACCGGTAATCTCCGATGCTTTATCAGGCGTGTACACGGCAATACCCTGCTTGAATTCCTCGAAGCCTTCCGTCCGGTCCTTGACAAATGTATGGTCCCACAGGTCCTCGGCGATGATGACGTTCATCATCCCGTTGAGAAGGGCTACATCTGTTCCCGGTCTTTGGCTGAGGTAAAGGGTAGCAAATTTGGTTAGCTGAATCTGTCTCGGGTCACAGACGATGAGTTTGGCTCCTTTATTGACCGCTTTCATAATCTGGTCTCCGATTAACGGATGCTGCTCGGTGGTATTGGAACCAATTACGAAAATTACCTCGGCATTGCCAACCTCCCCGATCGAGTTGGTCATGGCCCCGCTACCAAAGCTCTGAGAAAGTCCCACAACCGTGGAGGCATGGCATAACCGGGCACAATGATCGATGTTGTTGGTGCCGATCACAGCACGGGCAAATTTCTGCAGTAAATAGTTCTCTTCGTTAGTACACTTGGCCGAACTGAGCACCATTATGGCATCACTGCCAGATTCGGTTTTTATCTGCCCTAATTTG
>JAQTRN010000086.1 GCA_028711795.1 Dehalococcoidales bacterium
AAGTTTTTTCCTGAGCCCATTCTTCTTTATCGTGCCGCTGGTAGCTCTGACGGTGAACGGCTGGCTGCTGACTGTTATTGCTGCCATGGTGGCTAATGAGAAGTCCCTCGGCTACGTTCTGGTGGGCCTGCTACCGCACGGGATTGTTGAGTTGCCGGCCTTTATCATCGGTGAGGCGGCGGCGCTCAGTTTCGGTGCCATGGCAATGCTGGCTCTATTTAGTCCGCAGAGACGAGCCCAGTTCTTACCCAATTTTAAACAAAATCTGAAATATCTGGCGCTGGCTCTGGCCTTACTGGTGCCGGCAGCTATTATCGAAACCTACTTTACCCCGTGGTTATTAGGTCGATTGGGGTAGTCGGTTGTAGCCTGGGGTCGTATCCGTCAATCGGGGAGAGGTAATTTGCCATACTTCCAGGCTGCGGGGTATAATAACCCTGGTATTTCTAGTACTTGGAGAGCGGGTGATTAGATGCAGCAATATGGACTAAGTAATATTCGTAATCTTGTCCTACTATCTCACTCAGGCGCTGGTAAGACGTCACTGTCTGAGACGGTCCTTTACACCACCAAGACGGTCAACCGGTTAGGCAAGGTGGATGACGGGACTACCACCTCAGATTACGATCCGGAAGAAGTAAAGCGGCGGATAAGCCTGACTTTGAGTATGCTTCCCAGCGACTGGAAAGGGACCAAGATTAACCTCATCGATACCCCCGGCTATTCTGATTTTGTGGGTGAGGTGAGGGCTGCGGTCCGAGTTGCTGATGCGGCCATGATTGTGATATGTGCGGCGTCAGGGGTTGAGGTCGGCACTCAACAGGTGTGGGGATACTCGGAGGAGGCCGGGTTGCCGCGTCTTATTTACATTAACAAAATGGACCGTGAAAATGCTGATTTCTTCAAAACACTGGAGCAAGCTCAGGCAAGGTTCAGTGCTAAGTGCCTGCCGCTGCAACTGCCGATCGGTGCTCACAATAGCTTTACAGGTGTCGTCGATTTGTTGACGATGCAAAGCTATACCGGCCCGGCGTCGACGCCCGGCGGAATACCAGCGGCGTTACAGCCTCAGGCTACCTCGTTCCGTGAAAAACTGGTCGAGGCGATCGCTGAGGTTGATGATCAGCTCATTGAAAAATATCTTGGGGGTGAAGAGCTTACCCAGGAAGAGCTAAGAAAGGGATTGCGCCAGGCCGTACTTTCGGGGAAGATCGTTCCGGTCCTGACCGGATCGGCGTTACAGGGAATTGGCGCCATACCTTTGTTAGACGCGGCGATTGATTACCTGCCATCACCGGGCGAGTGTGATGTGCAGGTGAGCGCTGGTGACTCGACTGAAAAAATGAAACCCAGTGAGGATGCCCCGCTGGCAGCTCTTGTTTTCAAGACCACTGCCGATCCCTATGTCGGTAAGCTGACTTATTTCCGGGTTTATATGGGTCTGGTCGATAGCAACTCGCAGATATGGAACGCTAATCGTGGCGCCGGCGAACGTATCGGCCAGTTGTTTATTCTTCGTGGTAAGACTCAAGAGCCGGTGCCCCAGCTCAGGGCGGGTGATATTGGTGCGGTGGCTAAACTAGCCCTAACCAGTACCGGGGACACTTTGTGCAGTCAGGCTAATCCGGTAAAAATCGCGCCCATCGTCTTCCCGCAGCCTATCTTTAGCCAGGCAGTGCGACCAAAGAGCAAGGCGGATATCGATAAGATGGGAACGGCCCTGTCCCGCCTGGTAGAGGAGGACCCCACTCTTCAGGTTCGGCGTGATGCTGAGACGGGAGAGACGATTTTGTCCGGCATGGGTAATACCCAGCTTGAAGTAGCTGTGGATAAGGTGCTGCGTAAATTTGGTGTCAACGTGGAACTGGATATACCTACTGTGCCCTACCGTGAGACTATCACGGCGTCAGCGCAGGCGGAATATAAACACAAGAAACAGACCGGAGGACATGGCCAGTATGGGCATGTGGTGTTACAGGTAGAACCGTTGCCGCGTGGTACCGGTGTTGAAGTCGTGGATAAGGTGGTTGGTGGTACCATACCGCGGAACTATATACCGGCGGCCGAGAAGGGCGTTAACGAAGGTTTAAAAGAAGGGATCCTGGCTGGTTTTCCGGTGGTAGACGTCAGGGCCATTATATACGATGGGAGTTTCCATCCCGTTGATTCTTCCGATATTTGCTTCAAGATAGCCGGCGCCGGGGCGGTGAAAAAAGGCTTAACCGAAGCACATCCGATACTGCTGGAACCGATAGCGAATATCAGGGTGACCGTGCCGGAAGAGTTTACCGGCGACATCATCAGCGACCTCAATACGAAACGTGCCCGGGTACAGGGAATGAATCCCGGCGGTGGTCTGAATGTCATCAATGCTCAGGTACCACTGGCTGAGGTCCTGCGCTACGCCATCGACCTGAAATCAATCACTCAGGGCCGGGGCACCTTCACCATGCAACTGGACCATTACGAAGAGGTACCGGCGCATATTACACAGAAAATCGTCGCCGAAAGACAGGCGAAGAAGGTCTAGAGAAACCAACCTTTGCTCTGACCTGGTATTTCTGCCTTTGTTAGCAAGATGACGGGCTTTGAGTGGCTCTAGGCCGCCAGTAGTTCCTTGACCTTTTGGGTAAAGGCGGGTAATACCTTCTTCCAGTCGCCCACAATCCCGAAGCGGGCTTCTTTAAAGATGTTAGCTTCCGGATCTTTGTTGATGGCGACTATGTTTTTCGCGCCGGAGCAGCCGGACATGTGCTGACTGGCTCCAGAGAGGGCCACGGCGATATACAGGTTCGGGCTAACAATCTTCCCCGTCAGACCTATCTGCCAGCTATCCGGCACCCACTTGTTGTCGCAGGGTGGCCGGGTGGCACCGACGGCTCCGTGCAGTAGTTTGGCTACTTCTTCCAGTTGCTTAAATCCGTTGGCGTCACCAATACCTCTACCACCGGCCACTATCACTTCGGCTTCTTCCAGCTTGATGCCTTCTACCTTCTCGGTCACTTTCTGTACGATTCTGGTCCTGACAGCCGACGGCGATAATCCAGCCTCGATGTTGATGATCTGACCCTGCCTGGAGGCATCGCGCTCAGGAGCCGACATGGCCTTGGCTCTAACGGTAGCCATCTGGGGATATAACTCGGTAGTGAACACCGCCTGAGCATTACCGCCATATACCGGTCGGGTCTGTAGTAGTAACTTGGAACCGGGGTCGATTGCCAGGTCGATACAGTCCATGGAGACGGCGGTACCCAGCCGGAAAGCTAACCGAGGGGCAAGATCGCGGCCGATCGTGGTTTGCCCCAGAAGCAGGATGCGCGGCATCACTTCCTTGACCACCTTTTCCATAACCGTCACGTAGGCATCAGTCTGGTAATCTTTGAGTAGCGGGTCGTTAACAACATATGCTTTATCGGCTCCCAGGGCGACTGCTTCCTGGGCGAAGCCGCTAACGTCGCCGCCTACCAGGATAGCGCATAGCTCTTGACCCAGGTCCTTTGCCAGTCTTTTACCTGCGCCCAGCATTTCCGCGGTGACCGGGCTTAGCTTTCCTTCGACTGTTTCTCCAAAAACCATAACGCCTTTATACTCGGCCATGAATCTCCTCCTCAATTCTGGGCTAATGCCCTGATTTTCTCATAATTTATGGGTATCGTATTTACAGTATCTTCGCTTCCTTAAGTCTTAAGGCCAGTTTCGCCCCGGATTCTTCCGGGGTATCCGCCTGTATCAACTCACACTTACTTTCGCGGACTGGTTGGAAGAGTTTCATTAACTTGGCATGTTGTCCGGCGGGACCGATCTTAGCTGTTTCCATACCGAGGTCAGCCGGCTTCCAGGCGATCGGCTCCTTTTTCTTGGCAGCCATGATACCCTTTATCGTGGGGTAGCGGGGTTCTCCCAACTCGTTGCTTACCGTAATCACTGCTGGTAAGGGTGTTTCGATGACCTCGTATCCGTCAGCGGTCACTCGTTCCACAGTCACTTTGCCGTTACCGGGGGTTATTTTCCGGGCAAGGGTGACGCTGGGCAGCCCCAATATTTCGGCGATACCCAGGCCTACCAGTCCCGAATCCCAGTCGGCGGCCTGCCGACCGCAGAAAATGAGGTCATAGCTGCCGATTTTTTTGATAGCCATCGCCAGAGCGTAAGCGGTTGTCCAGCTATCTCCCTCGGCGAAGGCTTCATCTTCCAGGAGGACCAACTCATCAGCACCCATGGAAAGCGGTTTCTTCACCACGTCCCGGAGCAGATTGTGCCCCAGGCTGATGGCCGTGATTTTCCCGCCCTGGGCATCTTTGATTTTCAGCGCGGCTTCAACAGCATTCTCATCGAAAGGGCTGATCACTGGCGAAACGCCCTTAGGCGGGATTACCTTATTGGTGGCCGGATCGATCTTGAAGCTGGCTGGTGGTGCTTCGGGGTCGGGTACCTGTTTGATGCAAACAATCATGTTCATTCGGCTAATTTCCTCCTCTGGAATTGAATATTGAATATTGTTGCAGGGAAACCCGTTGAGTAATTTAACATCCCTCGAAAATCATGTCAAGGCTGTTGCTTATTTCTGGCCTGGTGGTCAGCGCTTGGCGTCAGTAACCATGATCGGCGCTCGACTTAAGCCCACTACCCGGTCTATGCCACCTAGGTCCGGTGTTATTTCTATCCTGGCAGCAGGAAAGAGGTGACGTAGCAGAGAAGTCACCGGTTGGCATTGTCCATGGCCAATCTCCAGTAGCAGGTGGCCCTCGGGGCGAAGTTGGTCGGTTACCTGATGACATAGTCGGCGTATCGGCTCGAGGCCATCAGGCCCGCCGTTAAGCGCCAGTAGGGGTTCCGAGTTCGGAGACTCTTCCGGCAACTCCGATTCTGACACATAGGGTAAATTGGCTATCACCAGGTCAACCGGTCCTGGCAGTGGGTCGAGCATATCGCCGTACAATCGGCAGACTCTATACATCACTCCGTGTCTTTCACAATTAAGCAGTGCTATTTCCAGAGCGGACGTTGATATATCGGTGGCATAGATCTTGATTTGGGACAGCCGGAGCGCCAGGCTGATGGCGATAGCGCCGCAGCCAGTACCGATATCAGCAATAGTCGTCATATGGTACTTCTGGATAAGATCAATCGCTTTTTCTACCAGGAGTTCGGTTTCGGGACGGGGAATTAGGACCGCTGGAGTGACATAGAAGTCTGTGCCGTAGAACTCG
>JAQTRN010000087.1 GCA_028711795.1 Dehalococcoidales bacterium
AATCGGGGGAATCATTACTGGTCGGCCATCTTTATCAAGGGAGACATAGGTAAGGTACGCCGAAGCGGTATGCCAATTTTGGCCACTGATAAGGTTCTCTGATTCCACACGGACGCCTACTTCCATTGAGGTCTTACCCACTAGATTTACACTGGCCTTCAGTGTGAGCAGGTCGCCGACAAACACCGGATGATGAAAGTCCAGTCGGTCAACACAAGCCGTCACTGCATTCTGGCGCGCATGACGAATCGCTACGACGCCGCCGGCCGAGTCTATCAGCTTCATGATGACACCCCCATGAACATTTCCGGCCACATTCACATCCTGAGGCGTCATCATTTGCGTCATGACGACACTGCTCTCACTAATTCTTCTAGCCTTCATTCTCTTCTCCTTTACTAGAGCCTCGGCATCCACGCCGATGTCAACCTCGAATTCTACCACGGACGGTGTTCGCAAGTTTAGAGAAAACGCCTGATAATTCCGTAACTCGTGTCCGATTGCGGCCTTAGAGAGAAAAATTGACGGCCAGGTATCCTGGAATATATTATTAGGGGTAAGAGCAGAATATATTCCGCGCGAAATGGAAAAGCCTCCTGATGATTAATCCGGGGTCGCCCACATTTACCGGGCCGTAGAGGTAAACCGGCAAAGGGTATGATGGACGTACTGCTAATAAATGCGCCGGTTAAGGAGATGAGCCAGCATGCCAGTTTCGCCCCGCCTCTAGGGCTGGCTTACATTGCCGCCGTCCTCATTCAAGCCGGGTACAGTGTGTCAGCGATCGACTTCAACGTCAGCCATTTCCATCCTATTCAGTGGAAGAGGTTTCTGGAAAAAGAAACACCCCGTATTTTGGGAATTTCCACCCATACCGAGACCTACCTCAACGGCCTGCGTATCGCCAGGATCGCCAAACAAGTAAACCCGGAGACCAAGGTGATAATGGGCGGGCCACATGCTACCGTACTTTATCAGGACGCAGCTCGGGAGAAGGATGTTGACGTGGTGGTGAGAGGTGAGGGCGAATATCCCATGCTCGAACTGGCGGACTACTTCATCCGTAACCAGGGCAGTCTCGATAAAATAAAGGGGATAGCCTATCGGGAGGATGGGACCATCAAGACCAACCCGGAGAGGCCGTTCCTCCAGGAACCGGATGAGCTCCCCTTCCCGGCGAGAGACCTGTTCCCGTTATCCCGGTACCATTCACCCGGAAATATCCTGATATCCCGGGGCGGATGTCCGTACCGGTGCCGTTTCTGCGCCGTCAACAGTATCTGGCAGGGACAACGTCGGTCCCGCCGACCGGAGAAGGTCCTGGAAGAGATTATCTATGTCCTCCAGCATGGGCAGGCGCGGGAGATTGCCTTCGCCGATGATACCTTTACCTTAAACAGAGAGCTGGTGGTTGAACTCTGCCGCCTGCTAAAGGGAGCCAGGGAGACCGGGCGACTGCGCTGGACGTGTTCCAGCCGAGTTGACCTGGTAGACCGGGAACTGCTGCAAAAGATGCGTGAGGCTGGCTGTGGCGGTATCCAGTTCGGCATCGAGGCCGGTTCTCAGAAAATTCTGAATTCGATAGGCAAGCGGATAACGCTGGAACAGGTCAAGTATGCGGTAAGCGCCGCTCTCAGCACCGGGATTGAAGTAACCTGTTCCTTCATGTTCCCCCATCCGGAGGACACCGCGGAGACCATCCGTGAGCAGAAACAGCTCATGAAAGGGCTAATGGACATGGGAGCGACACTGGTCCTGCTGGCATTTACCACACCTTTCCCCGGGACCTATTATTATCAACATGCCGACGAGCTCGGCATCAACATCCTGGCCAAAGACTGGTCGGAATATGATGCCAAGCACCTGGTGATTACCACCAAACATCTACCTGAAGAAAAGTTAGAGTCTCTTCTTGAAGAACTCGTTAACGATGTAGGGATGCGACAGTCTACGAGATGAAGTTTGACGGACAGTCCGACATAGATATATTATTGGGGCAAAACATTATGAGTATCAGAATACGACAAGTACCAGGTATTCACCACCGATCAGTTCAACAGGCTTAGACTATTATCGAGAAGAAGCAGGAGGTAGTGACTAATGGCACAAACCACATCACAAAAGAAACTGGCATT
Source organism: Dehalococcoidales bacterium (assembly GCA_028711795.1). Classification (GTDB taxonomy): domain Bacteria; phylum Chloroflexota; class Dehalococcoidia; order Dehalococcoidales; family JAQTRN01; genus JAQTRN01. The sequence continues at coordinate 2,136 of JAQTRN010000087.1, forward strand.
CCAACTGTTTGGTGAAGGCAAGAAGCCATCTCAAATCTCCAATCGAGTCTCGCTCAAAGAACAGACCTTGCTCCGTTACTTTCAGGAATGGAAAAGGCTGAAAGGGAAAGAAGGTGGTACCCGAACAAAAGGCCAGACGGTAGTGGAAACAGCCAAGACAAAGCCGGTGGCCGGGGGCACCGCCGCTAAAAGGTCCGTGGAGACTATCAGACGAGTATCACCCCGGACATCCCTACCGGATAAATACATCCTGATCGACGATACGAAGTGCTCTAATTGCATGTTCTGTATGCTCGCCTGCTCTCTGGCACACGAAGGTAAGACCAGCCTTTCCTTATCCCGGATACAGATGATCGCGGACCCGCTGGGGAAATTCCCCTTTGACGTGGTACATAAATGGAATCATGACAGAAGTGCCACCCCACAGTGCGACTTCTGTGTCGAGGCTCCGTACTGGGATGGAGATGAAGTGGCTTGTGCCACCGTCTGCCCGATGGGAGCCATAACGGTTACCACTGAAAGCCCAATCTGACCTATCAGAGTAAACACCTGTACCTTAGGCCAAAACTGAAAACGAATATTTGAGGTAAAGGAAATGAAAGGACACACCGGGAAGATACTCAAGTTGGACTTGACGGCTAGAAAAGCGGAAATCATCCCGACTAAGAAATACGAGCAGTGGATTGGCGGCCTCGGGATGGGCACCGCCCTGTTCTGGGATGAAGTCGATAAAGACTACATCACCGATACGTCCCGAATCAGCGGCTTTGAACCCAAGAATGTCCTCTGCATCATGCCGGGTATCCTGTCCGGCACCATCGTCCCCGGTAATGGCCGGGTTGATGTCTGCGGCATCGCCCCTGAAGGGTATCCCCGACCGCAGTTCCTGCACAGCAATTTCGGCGGTCACTTCGGCCCCATGGTGAAGTTTGCCGGGTATGATGGGATAGTGGTCACCGGGAAAGCCGACAAACCAGTCTGGGTTGATATCAGAGATGAAAACGTACAGATCAAGGACGCCCGACACCTCTGGGGGCTGGGCTTTTTTGATACCGAAAAGCAGATATGGAAAGAGATCGCCGGCAAAAGACGGTACGGTGGCTGGTTAGATGGTACTACTCAACGCTCCACTATTCTGGGTATTGGCCCCAGTGGCGAGAACCTGGGCCGGATAGCCTGTTTGGTGCATGGCCTGGATGATGGGGCCGGTCTGGGCGGATTTGGCGGAGTCTTCGGCTCCAAGAACCTCAAGGCAATCAGCGTCATCGGCACCGGCAGCGTTGAAGTCGCCCGCCCCAAGGAACTACTCGATGTCTGGCAATGGGCGATGAAACTCAAAGCCGGCAAACCCAATAGACCCCGCAAAGGACCCGCGCTGGGTGCTACCGGCGAACCAAAGCCGAGCCGATCGGTCTCTTGTTTTGCCTGTACCACACTGGCATGTCAATCAAAATCGGTTAGTAGTGAGACGGGAACTGTAGGCACCATTGGCCAGTGCGTCGAAAGGCTTTTCTACGTCGCCGAAGATACCGCGCGACACGGAAAAGCAACCGGGGCTGAAGCGGCAGCGACGCAACTGGTGCAGGACTACACCATCAATGCCTGCGAAGCCTGGGACATGCTTACGTGGCTGGAAACGTTGTATAACCGGGGGCTACTGGGAAGAGGTAAGCACATCGATACGGACTTAGACTTTACTAAGCTAGGAACCGAGGAATTTGTCCGGGACTATCTTAGAAAACTGGCTTTCCGGGAAGGGATAGGTAACATACTGGCGGAAGGCTGGGCCAGGGCCGCCGAGAAATTTGGCGTCCTGGAGGAAGACCTCAAGAGTGGTGAGCTAAGCGCCATCCACTGGGGGGTTGGCCACCAGCACTGGACCAACAACATAGTGTGGGCCTATCTCTCCAATTTCATGGCCAGGGACTGTAACGCCCACGATGTAACCTATGGCCCCACCCTTGACCAGACCGCTGAGAGATACGCCGAGCTGGCGCCACCCTGGCACGACCCGCTCATGCTTGACCAGAGCCAGACCGGAGTCTACTCCATACACACCGCCAGGTTGGTCGCCTGGGACAGCCGCTTCACCAGCATGAAGGGCAGTTTCCCCTACTGCGACTTTTTCCATCCCGATGTCTTCAACGAACAGACCAAAGACGGCAAAGGGATCAGTCCCGAAATGGAAGAGCGGTTCTACGCAGCCGTCACCGGAGAGGCCCTCTCCTGGGAGAAGATTTTGGAGATCGGCCGTAAGATGTGGAACCTCAATCGAGCCATCCTGGTGCTACATGGTAGACATCGGAACGAAGAATACTTCCCGCCATTCCCACCGTACACCAGCTACGTATATGAACATGAAGAGGGACGGCCCACTCTACAAAGTGGCAGCTTTGGCACTCGTAGAGATGTTGATCGAGCTGCCCGTAAGAGCTTCGAGTTTCGCACACTGCCGGTAATGGAATACGGCACCTATAAAGACGGCAAGTGGAGTTACTCGACCGAACCCTTCCCGCTGGAAAAAGCCAAGCACGATGAGTTTAAGACCCTGTACTATAACCTGGAAGGTTGGGATACGCAAACTGGATGGCCAACCAGAACAACACTGGTGGGTTGCGGCCTCAAACAGGTTGCTGATACCCTGGAGAAACAGGGTAAGCACCTCAAGCCTTAAAGAGGACAGGAAAGTAAATAGCAGGTATACGGGCTCCCGTGATAGGCCAGCCAGCAAAGCGTGGCTGGCCTATTGACAATGCGGCCGGGCCACCGGGCAATGCCGGCTGGAGGAGCCAGCACTCCAGACCACTGCCGGCAGTCGGACCATCGCCTGTTGGCATACCATCCTCCGATGAGAGACCCATCTGGAAGTTATTGAAGTCCGTAGACTACCATCCCGGCCACTCCGGCCAGGACAAGCAACAGGATGGGGTCCAACTTCCGAGTGCGCAACGCAAGCAAAGCGATAACGGCGATAACTATCCCCGGAATATCGGAGATACCCTGGCCAATGACAATGGAATAGGCGGCGGCGGCGATGAGGGCGATGACCGCTG
>JAQTRN010000088.1 GCA_028711795.1 Dehalococcoidales bacterium
TTGGGGTCGGTGCGGTCGTCATACTCAACGGTCTCGATCTTGTAGCGCTGACCGTTGACGACAAAGCCACCGGATGGGTCGGTATCAGGATTGAACCGGTCACCCTCATTGATCATTTTGATGGCGGTATACCAGGAGTCCCTTCTAGGAGCGCCGTAGGGGGCGTAGCTCCCGGTGAATGAGCCGAGGAGGCCGATCCTGATGGTCTGGACACCGCCGGTGCCGGTACCGCCGGTACCGCCTGTCCCACCCGTACCGCCGGTACCACCTGTCCCACCCGTGCCTCCTGTCCCACCATTACCACCATTACAAGCAGATATAAGCGGTACGGCTAACAGAAGTGCCACCAGGCAGGCACCTATCATAAATGTTAGTAGTTTACTTCTTTTCACTCAATCCTCCTTCATTAGATGCCCGGGTAAATATACATGCGTTTATCTTACTTCTTTATCACTCCCCCTTTCATTTCGCATGGCAACTCTCCGGTTGTGACCTTTGTGATTACAGTTGTATGAGTATACCATAATAAGCCCAAAGGCTCAGGAGTCCGCCGTTTGGCGTCTCCTGAGCCTTTGATTTCGTTCTGTTGGGAAAACCGCTCCAACATCGAACCACCTTAATGGTCTCTTAGTTTTGCCAGCGGGAAGTCCGTAATACTGGCCTCCCGGCCGCGCCGGTTTTACCTCAATAGTACGAGTTAGTATCCGCGCTCTTTCCTGATTTCAGTAATGGTCTTGTACTCCTTGATGGTTACCGCTTCCCAGTTCTTCATGAAGTCATCGGTGTGCCCAGAAACGGCCAAGAGGTCGTATTTATCAGCCTTGGTCGATTCATAGAAAACGGACACTGGAATCCAGGTGGTGAAGAGCTGGTTGGGCAGGACCTTCATCTTCCAGTCCGGTGGGTTGTATTCCATACCGCGGAAAACAGTCATGAACTGGTCCATATCGGTGACCGTCCCGGACCGTTTGAAACCCTCCACATAGGCTTGGAGGAACCTGGCGCCAAGATTGGCAAAGTTCATGTTGGTCTCGCCGTACTTGGCTACCCATCTATCGGTCAAATTGAAGTAGCCATCTATGTCAAACCCCATCTTGTCCAGCACAGGCTGCGGCACTAATCCCTTCTTATAAGCAAAGTAATCAAGTCCGGACATACCCATGACACCGTTAGCCGCCTTGCCGGCAACTCTAAACAGGTCGTCACTGATTAGCTCGGTGAGGCTGACAATCTGTACCTTCCAGCCAGCTTCGTAGACCTGCTTGACGACCAGGATGCATTCCGCCGGAGAAGCGCAGACATAGAGCACATCCGGGTTGGGCTGGCGGATACGGGCGATGATCGTCGAGAAATCGGTGGTCAGGGACTCAAACAACTCGTCACCCACTACCTGACCGCCCAGCTTCTTGATCTCGCTGATGCCGTCATTCCTCATGGAGAGGGCATAAGCGTAGTTCTCGGTGATGACACTGATGGTCTTGATCTTCATCACGTTGATGTAGTATGGCCAGAGGGCCGCCGCCCGGATACCGACGTTACCGGTGGCTGACCAGAAGTACTTGATGCCCGGCCGGGTAAGGTCGGTCGCCGCTGCGCCACTGATCATAGCGATCTTTCTGGGTTCGGATATAGCCTCCGCGGCGAAGGTGCAGTGACTGGTCTGTGGGCCAACCACCCACTGGATACCGTACTGGTCGGCCATCATGTTCAGACCGGCTACAGTTCTCTTAGGATCGGTCCGGTCATCATATTCAATGTATTCGATCTTGTATTGCTGGCCATTTACCGTAAAGCCGCCGGCTTCATTAAGCATATCGCGGGCCAGGTAGGAAGAGTCCCGCAAGGGGCCACCATAGGGGGCGTAGGAGCCGGTGAACGAGCCCAATAGCCCGATGCGCATCGTCTGTACTCCGGTGGTGCCGTTACCATTACCACCATTACCACCATTGCCTCCATTGCTGCCATTGCCGCCATTATCACCATTGCCACCGTCGGTGCTGCCATTACAGGCTGACATGAATGGTACCGTAATCACCAGTACTAACAAACAGATTCCAACAAGTAGTGTCAGTAGTTTACCTCTGTTCAACTAATCCTCCTTCTGATAGTTAACCTGAAGTCTAAGTTAGTGTTTACCTGTTTCTTTTACTTCGATACGCATCCTCCCCCCTTTCACCCATCTAAGCAATCAACCGGATGTCCGGTTGATTAATCTTGTCTAGTAGGCGGTGCCGACTGGAGGAATGGCCCTCATAGACATCGATATACGGCAAGAGTTGCGTGGAAATTTGTCTCCGACCAGCTTGGAAGGAACGCCGCCGTCACAACCCTCACCACATCGGCCACCTGCGCTTTGTTGGCAAAATTATATCACCGCCATCGTCTTTTTGTCAATTATCGTATAGTCTGCTTTCACGGTAGCGTTTGAAAAGATTGCGCTTTTGCGTTATAAGTATAGGGTATCCATTTTATCTGACTGATTTTGTTTCCTATTTTCTTAAGGAGGCGGAGGGTGTCCAAAAAAGTAAGTAAACCTGTGCGGGAAACGACCAAACGCCAGGTTTCCCAGTGGCAACAACAGGCGAAGCGGCAGCGGCTGGTCATTTTGATCGGGATTGCTATTGTGGTCCTGGTCGTCGGGCTCGTGGGAGCCGGCTGGTATGTCAGTGACTACAAACCATCGCAGCAGGTGGCCGTTAGTGTCAATGGCACTGATTTCAAACTGGACTATTTCATTCAGGCCCTGGCATTCTACGGTGGCGACCAGCCTGATTATTACCTGTACGCCCTGACCGATCAGGTGGCGGTGGCTATCGAGCAAAACGAACTGGTGAAACTGGGGGCCGAGAAACTGGGTATTAGTTTCAGTGATGAAACGATCGATGAAGAAGTTAAAAGTCGAGATCTACCACTGACGGCGACATATCGTGATCTCGTCAGGTCAGAACTGCTGGTCAGCGCTTTACTTGATGAGTATTTTGATGGTCTGGTGCCGACCAGCGCTGCGCAAAGGCAGGTAATGGCGATGTTCCTGGAGACTGAAGGCCAGTCACGGGATATCAAGGCCAGATTAGAAGCCGGCGAGGACTTCGCCACACTGGCCGGAGAGGCATCGCTCGAAAGTCTTTCTAAAGATAACAAAGGAGACCTGGGCTGGCATTCTAAGGATGCCCTGGATGAGTCACTGGGCACGACCATACCCGGAGATTATGCTTTCCGGTCGGAACTCAATGTGCTCAGCCAGCCACTTCATGATGAGACAAAACCGAAGAACGTGGGTTACTGGCTTATCAAGGTGCTGGAGAAAAACACGGATACCGCGCAGATAAACTTGCAGGTGATGTTATTGGGGACTGAGGAGGAAGCAGAGTCTATAAAGACCAAGCTAGCCGCCGGGGGTGACTTCGCTGCCCTGGCCAAAGAGTCCTCGCAGGATGCAGCGACCAAGGAAAAGGGAGGCGATCTGGGGTGGGTGTCGATCACAGATATAACTGATAATCCGACTTTCGCTTCGGTGGCCGAACAAGAGGTGGGGACAGTAAGCCAACCGCTGCGTGATGTCAGTGTCACTACTGATGGAGGCTACTGGTTGCTAAAGGTGATCGGCCGGGAAGATAGCCGGGTGCTTTCAGATGAGGATAGGGATTTGTTGAAGAACAAGGACCTGAGGGATTGGATTTCTTCGCTATTTGATGACCCCGGAAATAAGATCGAAAACCATCTGACTGACGAGATGAGAAGGTTCGCCGTCGAGAAAATTACCTGATATCAGGAGTGGACTATTGATGAATAAAGGCAGTATCGGAATTGGGTTAATGGGATTGGGGGTGATTTCCGGGCAGGTGGCCCGGGTATTGAAAGATAAGTCTGAGGCTCTGGCGCAGCAGGTCGGTTGTCCCCTCATTCTCAGGAAGGTGAAGGTTTTACCCGCGGACCTGTCGCGTCCGCAGGTGGTTGCCCTGGGATCACAACTGGTTACCACTGATACCGATGAGTTTTTTAATGAGCCTGGGATAGACATTGTTGTCGAAGCTATCGGTGGTGAGCATCCGGCGCTACAATATCTGGAGCGGGCTCTATCCAGTGGTCGGCACGTAGTTACCGCCAACAAAGAGGTTATTTCCAAACACGGGGCGGAGCTTATAGCTCTGGCGCAACAGAACAAGGTGGGATTGCATTACGAGGCCAGCGTTGGTGGTGGTATCCCTCTGATCGCTCCTTTCCAGCGTGATCTGGTGGCTAATGAGCTCACCGGTATCTATGCGATACTGAATGGGACGACTAATTATATTCTCACCCGGATGGCCAAAGAAGGTGTTGATTTCGGAGCCGCACTCGGCCAGGCTCAGAAGTTAGGCTATGCTGAGGCTAATCCCAGAGATGATATCGAGGGGATAGATGCCACCTATAAGCTGGCGATTCTTGCCTCATTGGCCTTCCACAGTCAGGTCCGGCCGGAAGATGTCTACCATGAAGGAATCTCACGTCTCAGCAGTCATGATTTCCGTTACGCCCGGGAACTGGGTTTTGCCATAAAGCTACTGGCCATCGCTAAACAATATGACAATTCGATTGAGGCGCGTGTCCACCCCGTTTTCATTCCGGAAGACTCGCTGCTGGCTAAGGTCGATGGTGTCTATAACGCCATTCTGGTTGAGGGTGATCTTATCGGCCGGGTGCTCTTCTTCGGCCAGGGAGCCGGCCCCTTGCCTACCAGCAGTGCCGTGATCGCCGATATTGTGTCGGTGGCACAGGATATTGTTCATGGCGTTGGCGGTCGTGAACGCTGGAAATTACAGCCCGGGAAGATCATTAAACCGATGTCTGACATTGAGACCCGGTACTATTTCCGGATGAACGTGGCTGACCGCTACGGAGTCCTGGCCCAGATTACCCGGGTGCTGGGGGAGCACAAAATTAGCATTGCCTCGGTGATTCAGAAGGAAACAGACACTTCGGCTAAGACCGCTGAGCTCATCATAATGACCCATCCGTCCCGGGAAAAAGAGGTCCAGCAAGCCCTTAAAGAGATGGTACAACTCGAAGTGGTCAAGCGGATAGACAATTTCGTGCGGGTTGAGGTTTAGATAGGAAATGATGAAAACTGGAGTTTTAGCCCATTATGAAGCTTACTTACCTATAACTCCCCGGACGCCGCAATTCACTCTTGGCGAG
>JAQTRN010000089.1 GCA_028711795.1 Dehalococcoidales bacterium
TGTTCCTGATGTTCGTTGGTGGCGCTTCCGGTTCCACGGCAGGCGGCATCAAGGTCAATACCTTTGGTATGCTGGCTTTCACCACCTGGAGCGCCATCCGGGGAAGGGAACATGCGGCTGCGTTTGGACGGCAATTCGTACCGCAGCAGATTTACCGGGCGCTGGCCCTGGTCTTGATATACCTCACCCTGGTGGCCATCGTCACCCTGGCGCTATCAATCACTGAGCCATTCCCGTTTAACAAGCTTCTTTTTGAGACATTCTCCGCCTTCGGGACGGTGGGCCTGTCAACCGGGATAACCACGGGCCTGTCCCTAGCTGGCCGCCTGCTGATTATTGTGAGCATGTTTATCGGCCGGTTAGGGCCACTTGGCCTGGCATCCTTCCTGGCTGAGCGGCAGCAGCCGACCAAGTATCAATATCCTCAGGCGATAATAAGAATCGGATAGGAGGTAGTGGTGAAAAAGCAAGTCATCGTCGTCGGATTGGGCAGGTTCGGTTCCAGTGTGGCGGAAACGTTATTCAATCTGGGATATGACGTACTGGCGGTCGATAAGGATGAGGCCCGAATTCAAAGTATCGCAACCAGAGTCACCCACGCTGTTCAGGGGGACGCTACCAGTGAAGCGGTTCTTAAGGAACTGGGTATCGAGAAGTTTGATGTGGCCATAGTGGCTGTTGGTACCGATATCCAGGGTAGCGTCCTTTCGACGATACTGCTGAAGAGGTTGGGAGTCCCGTACATCATCGCCCGGGCGGAGAATGAGCTTCACGGCAGCATTCTCGAGAAGATCGGGGCGGATAAGGTGGTTTACCCGGAACGGGAGATGGGCAGCCGGGTTGTTCACGTACTAACGCTGAAGGACGTGGTGGACTACATACCGGTGCTGCAGCGTTATGGAGTGGCCAAATTGGTCGCCCCGCCTCATTTTGCCGGGATGACTCTATCCGAGGCCGGCTTTGGCCGGAAAGGCAAATGGGGGGTGGTCGCTCTCTTGGTGCAGCATGGCAACGAACTGGTTGTCGCCCCCAGTGATACCGAGATAATGCGGGAAGGCGATATCTTGGTCGTAATCGGCAGCGATGATAAGCTGGAAGGGCTTCTGACCGAACACGGCCGGGGCCAGACCGGCGAGTAGGAATTAGAAAGTCTAGTAAGTATGGGCATATTTGAATTCCCAATCCCCGAAGACCTATTCATAAAGTGGGTATTCCCGGGTCATGGCCGTCCAGTATAGCCAGGTGAGTATGATGCCTCATTCAAGTATTGACCCCCAGCTCGGTCAGCAATTCCCGGACCAATTTACCGAATTCCGGCTCGGTGGTCATGCTCTGATGCCGGGGGTGGGGCAAATCTACTGTTAACTCAAGTTTGATTTTACCCGGGCGGGGGCTCAAAACTATCACCCGGTCGGCCAGATAGACCGCCTCTTCAACATCATGGGTGATAAACAGCACCGTCCGGCTGAATTCCTGCCAGACCGTCAGTAACCAGTTCTGGAGTTCTTTCCGAGTCAGGGCATCCAGGGCGCCGAATGGTTCATCTAGAAGCAGGGTAGAACGCCCCATGAGCCAGGTCCGCAGTAGGGCGGCACGCTGACGCATACCGCCGGAGAGTGCTGAGGGGTATTCATTCTCAAAGGTCTTCAATCCAAAGTGGGGGAGTATCTCTAGAGCCCTTTGCCGGGCTACTTTCCGGGGAATACCCTGAATTTCTAGCGGGATGATAACATTATCCAGTACACTCCGCCAGGGAAGGAGCAAGTCACGCTGTGGCATATAGCCTACCATTCCGGCACGATTCCGTTTTCTTTCTCCATCAATGAGTATTTCGCCTTTATCAGGTTCAAACAAGCCGACACATAGATTGAACAGCGTGCTTTTGCCACTGCCACTGGGTCCGATAATAGTAACGAACTCACCGGGCTGCACAACAAAAGAAACGTCCTCCAGTGCCGGGACGATGTGCTTCGCCCCGGCAAAGGTCTTGCTAACATGTCTAAATTCGATGCACGGTGAACTCATTTCAAATCACTTCGTACACGTTACCCGGTAGCTGTCCCTGCGTTGGGAGCCCTAAGGCAAGAATTCATTAGTAAAAGCATCGCTGGCGGAAATCGGCGTTGCCAGAACGCCGTTTTTCACCATCCAGGCGCTGTAGTCCCGCCAGACGCTTTCCTTCTGCTCCCCCCAGCGCGGCGCTTCAGCCTGATAGTATTGTGAAAGCCAGTTTTGGCTCGCCTTGACCAGAGCAGGATCAAGTTCTGGGACTGCAGCAAGTAGTATTTCAGCAGCCTCGTTTGGATTCTCCGCTGCGAAACTATAACCCCGTGAGAGAGCCTGCAAGAAAGCCCTGACAAGTTCCGGCCTGTCGGCGATGGTTGATTCGCTGGCGATTACGACGGGTGTGTAGTAATCAGGGATGCAATCAAAGTAGTCTTTCATCATCACCACGTCAAGATCAACACCCTGCTGCTCTGCCTGAATACCCTGCCAACCGTAGAAGATCCAGGCCAGGTCTATTTTACCTTCCGCCAGCAAAGCTAGTGGATCGGTTGAACCGACATTTACCTGTTCCAGCTTACCATAATCGGCTCCAGCGTATTTCATCAGTGATTCCAGTGTCGGGGGTTCGAACGCCGAAGCCCACGTTCCATAAGTCAGACCTTCCCAATCAGCGGGGCTCTTAACATTGAGGCTAGCTGGTGAGGCAAAGCCAGAGGTATTGTGTTGGAGGATGGCCGCTATCGAAACCACCGGTATTTTATCAGCCCGTGCCAGGGTGACGATCTCCTGCATGCTGATACCGAAATCGGCAATGCCACTGCCGACCGCAGATTGAGAACTTACCTCACCGGGTTGGTTGATTGTAACATTTAGGCCGGCTTCCTCAAAATAACCCTTTGTCTGCGCCACAAAAATTCCAGTGTGATTGGTGTTTGGAACCCAATCGAGCATAAGCGTCACCGGGGTCAGGGTCTCTTCAGAGGTGGTCCCGCAGCTAACTATCACTAAAGTCATGATCAGTGATGCGATTATTAAGAAAAAGCGTTTCATATTAGTCTCCTCTACAGTTCAGTAGATACCCATTTCGTCCCATTGTTCCTTTCGTTGTGCCGAGTAATACCAGGGCAGAACTATTCTTTCGATGCCATATACCAGCATGAATAGCGCGATACTCAGCAAAGTCGTGATTAACATGGCCACAAACACCTGGTCAGTTGCCAGCGCGTTCTTCGAGCGGAGCATATACATCCCGAGCCCGGAAGAGCCGCCGACCCATTCTCCAACGGTGGCCGCAACCACGCTATAGGTTATCGCTATCCGCAGACCGGAAAAGAATGACGGCAAAGCCGCCGGTAGTCGCACCATCCGCCAGATCTGTCTCCGGGTAGCTCCCATAGCGCGCAGTAATGCTAATAGTTCCGGGTCGGCTGATGTCAGCCCATCGGCGGTACTCACGGCCAGCGGGAAGAAGCACGATAGCACCACAATAAAGATTGTCGGCATTATTCCGAACCCGAACCAGATAACCAGAATCGGGGCAATCGCCAGTATCTGAACCGTCTGTGATGCAACCAGGATGGGATATAACGCCCGGCGCACCAGCGGCCACAAATCCATCAAGGTAGCGATTCCGAGCCCAGTTAAGAGAGCAAGCGTCATCCCAATAGCGGTGGAGAGCAGGGTAGTGCCGATAGCGTCAAGCAGAAGCCCCCGCGTTCTCAGCCCTGCCTCTATGACATCGAGCGGTGTGGGCAGGATAAACGGCTTCAGGCCAGTTACCTTCGTCACGAAGAACCAGCTCAGTATCAAAAAGATTATCAGCGCTGTGGGGGGGATGAAGTCCCGGCGCCAGTTCATAAATTGACCTTTCTGTACTTGCTCACTTTCTTCTCGATTGAGGTGCCTTCTAAGGAGTCAGCTATCTTGATGTAGGTCATTACTGCGGTCGCTCCCGCTTTAAAACAGGCGCGGTGGGCAGCTTTGGCGATCTCGATCAGCTGATCAAGATCGTCGCCTTCCATAGTCGTTTCTAGCGGCCCGACCTCATATTTCACGCCGCTCGCTTGAATCGTTTCTATTGCCTTATCCACCAGGGCCAGGGTATCTTCAACTCCTCGGGGTAATACCTGAATACTGACGTTCTTGGTGCTTTTCTTTGCCATATGTGTCTCCTTTCATTTTTTATGGTTACTGCTTGTTACCATGCTCTAGCCCATAATTACCCTCCTTGTTTACGCTCTACCCGGGGTATGCACTACCAGAAGAAGACCCCTGGATAGCTTGATATGAGCAGGAGATTCTTCCAGCAGATTGCTTATCCCTCGTGTCAAGCCAATGGTAAGTTCCGCATTCTTGAGTGGGTATTTCAATCCTTCTGTGGTGATGCCGGAGGCACTGCCACTCAGGGGGATCAACGAGACGGTATCTCCTGGGTTCCCCATGATAGGCTCGCCAGGCGGCTTAATGACCCACCCCGTTTGTTCCCCATGCCACACCTTGACCTTACACGGACCAAGAGCGGCGTCAGTCATCATCAGGATGTTGGCAATGGTCATTTCCATCCGCCCACCCAGCGCGCCGACCATTATTATCTCATCGGCTCCCCGTTTCTTGGCGTAAAGAAGCGCTAGCTCCAGATCAGTCTCATCCTTTTCCGGCGGATAGGAGACCAGTTCAATGTTGTTGATATCTTTCTTATCTAGGTCCGTGAGTGAGTCCATATCGCCGATAATTGCATCAAGGCCAACATTGAGAGGCAAAGCGTGGCCTGACCCACCATCGACGCCGATGACCAGGTCAAAAGCATTTTCGTGGACTCTATTTCGCAAGATGGCGGGCCTATATAGTTCCCCATTCACCAATACCAAAGCTTTCATTGGTTTACTCCGGACTAAAAAAGGCTACCCTGGAGGGTAGCCTTCCGATTGTGTTTCCCTTCCCTCCGCCGGAATTACCCGGATCAGGTTCTATGGGTCGATGAAGTGATCAATATGATCAAGCACATCTTCTCAGCCTGGTTCCCCAAGCTCCCCATCGCTATTAAGTTGTCAATCACTAGTATAATGGTTTTGCTATTGCTTTGGCAAGGGCTTGTGCTGGCTGTTTTCAGGGATACCTACATTTGACTGTC
>JAQTRN010000090.1 GCA_028711795.1 Dehalococcoidales bacterium
CCAGGATGACGAGCAAGGAAAAGCCATCGGTGACCATTTCGAAGCGTCATCCGGCCCGGGTGTAGGCCTGTGAGTTGCGGTACTCGTCCGGCTGGTACACGCCCTCGAGCGCCGGGGGTAATACCGTTCTCAGCGACCTGAGATTGAGGATATTGGCTACCAGATGCAGCGCAAACTCGAGGAGAAGGGCTGCCAGGACTATTACGAAGAAAATATTCATCCTATCGTCCTTGCTCCATCCTGATACTGTATCGGCAGCCACAGTAATGCTGACGGTACAGGGACAGTTCTTGCGCCAGCGCTATCGCTCGCTGAAAGCCGGCCTGCTTTTTGAAGTCCCTTTCCAGGAATTTGTCGCCACCGATCTCCCGCCCGATTCTGTTGACGACTCGGGCTTGTTTGTGCGGGCTGATGGTCAAGGTGGTGGCAAAAACGTCCATTCCCAGCCTCTCCATATACGCATACGCTGTTTGCAGTCGCAGCCTGAAGCACACGGCACACCTTCGGCCGCCCTCCGGCTCGTTGGCCAGCGATTTCGTTTCCCAGAGCCATTCTTCCGGTGTGTAGGGAACTTCCTCCAGCGGGAAATCGAATTTCTGGGCGACTCTCCGGGCGACCTCCAGCCGGCGGTCATACTCCTCCGGCGGGTGGATGTTGGGGTTATAGAACAACCCGGTGATTTTGTGCCCTTCCGTGATTAACCGCTCCACCACCCCGGCGGCGCAAATCCCGCAGCAGATATGTAGCAGAATGTTCATAAAAAGATAATAATATCAAACCGCATCTTCTTCAAGTCTCTAATGTGGAGTGCCTGGAGGAACCCACTTACTCACCCTATCGCTACGCCAATAAGCCTGCAGGAAAGTAAAAGCAGAGGCGGATTCCGTCAAGAAATACCCGGACGGTGGCGACGGCGGTAGTTGATAAGCAGATAATCCACGATTTTATTGGGAGAAGGGATGAGGCAGTTTTGAATAGCTACACCCTAAGTAATTCTTTTTGGGCGATAGCGGCATATAGCAAAGGCGTGTTTTTGATTGGTTTAGTTGTCGTCGAATATGAACCCATGACTACATTATAAACTGACTGCGTTATTTTCAACGGGACTCCTATTACGGGAATCTCAGATAATAATGCGTACAAATTAGCAAATCCGACTGTAATCCAGCCAAACTTATGCATAGATACTTTGATCTCTTCAATATCCTCTTTAGCCTTTTGGTTGAAAAGGTCAATTTCGCGCAATCTAAGGTCGCTGTTCTGTTGTTTAAGAATGTCCAAAATCGATTTTTCAATGTAAAACCTAAATTCGGTAAGCTTATCTCCGTGTTTCATTTTGAACCCCAAAATATCCGCCGGGCTTAAAGGTTGTTTTGGCGATGGCAAGACATTTTTTAATAGCTGTAATCTCAACTTGCATGCCCGATTTTCTGTGCGCGCATCAATAGAGACACTTTTTGCCAGGCGATTCAACGGCATTATCTTGTCGGTAATCGGAGTAAATCCCGCCTCATCTACCTGACCGATAATTGCCGCTAAATAACTCATGAAATCCAACGCTGTGGATATTTCAACTTGATACCATTGACCATCAATATTTTCACTCAAGCCATTATGCACAAGATATTCACAGATAGTCTCCATTTTAGAGATATGTATTTTCATACTATTACTCTGAAATGGTTTCGGGGGTAAATGAAATAACCGGCGGCGTTGACCCACTTCTGGGCCAAGCGAATCTATGTATTCCGTAAATGATTCAGAAAATCTCTTTACACCATGCACGTATTCGTATGGAAATACCTGTGTTACCAATCCTTCTTTGATTAAATCCCGAGTATATGGACTAAACTTACTGGGATAAGTTTTATAGATAGGGGGAGTGATCGTCCCCACTTTTTCATAGTAAAGAAGCATTCTGGTTAGCCATTCCGTTTGGGGTAGGTTAATGTAGGGATAATAAAGAACATTATTTTTAAGCGGATTGCCTGTTATTTTCTCGTCCATTTGACATTCCTGCTTAAGTTTATTTCAATATTTTGTCATCTTAATTCGATGCCAAAGTCGAAATTATCATCACGAATATCAGTCATGAACGGTGAAATCCTGATGGCTAGCCTTGTGTCCCTAACATCCAATGGAACAATATATATGTCGGTAAGGGAACTTAATGTGCCAGCGGAGTCTCTGAAAACGGATCGTAACTCATCAGGACTGGACGGGCGCCAACCTAATTTACATGAAAATAGACCTTGAACAAATCCACCCCATCGATAATATAGTAATCCACCTCGAATCTCAGATTGGAGCAATCGACGCTCACCATTAACAGCAGTCCCAATTTTGTTTCTAAGCGACGTAGATTTAATTATGGCGATCAAGTGAAGAGCATTTCTACGTTGACGAACCGAGGTTATCTCAGGTAACGCGTAGTATATCCACCCATAATTAGAGAGCTGTCGAAACTGGGCTATATCAATTGACCAATAATCCTTTGCTCCGTTCTTCAACCGTTTATATTGAAACCCAAAAACTTTTACACCCGTGCCAGCAAAAAGATGGTCATAAGGTATTTGGTTCTCTGCCGTCTGGGTATTCGGCAGTACAACCACGTCATAGCCTTGATTTCCAAAATAATCTTCGATTGCGCGGCTGACCCAGTATTCTATTTGACGTTCATGAGGGTATGTGGTCATTGTTGGGCCTGCTAATCTCCCTTAGTTTTCGTAAAGCCATCCAAGACTGAGCTTGTAGCTCGGCTTGGTATCAAGATATCCCGCAGAAGATTTTGTTCTATTTTCGCATATATTTCGGATTAAATACAGCGGAGCCCCAGAAGACTTCAGGTTACAAAACCAGCATGGCACCGCCGGAGCTGTAGAAGCGGGGTGCTGGAAGTTCTTTCTATCGAACCTGTAGCTGAACATCTACCTCTTTATTTTCTGACAGTCCGCATGGCTGTCTAAGCCCGATAGGCATCCCCTCGCGACATCACCCGATAGATTATGACCACCTTTACCCCATCATCTACCTGGTAAAGGATTCGGTAGTCCCCCACACGGACCCGGTAGCCGTCTCTGGCAGTTAGCTTTTTGGCACCGGGCGGCCGGGGATTCTCAGCCAGACGAGTAATAACGCTGTTAACCCTCTCCTGGGTTTGTGCTGGTAGCCGGCGGATCTGCCGATGGGCGGTATGGCTAACTTCCAGTAGGTACACCGCTCTTCAGCTCTTTCGACTTCGCCAGGTGCTCGCCAAAGGGCATTGTCGGCTCCTGATCCGTCTCGGCCTGGAGCAGCTCGGCAGCGTCAGAGAGGTCTTCCAGACGCTCTATCATGTCGTTATACTGGTTGACCCCGACGAGGACCGCCTTTACCCGGCTGCCGGAGACTATAAGATATGGCCCCCCACCGCGGGAGACTTCATCCACCAGCTGAGTGAGTTTCGGCCTGGCTTCGGCCATTCCGATTGATTTTATCCTGCTCATGCTGACCTCTTTAACATCTATATTAACACTGACGTTAATTATTGTCAATGATAGGGACAGTCTTTCTCCATTCAAGATTTCACCTCAACCCGGCCGTAGATAATTAACAAATTCATATAAATAGTATGGGCTTAGTCATATTTCAGCTGTGAGGATACCCAATGCTATCAACCAGAAGAGAACTACTTCCCCTGAGCCCCAGAGGGTTGCGTGTTACAAAACCAACATCGCATCGCCGAAGCTGTAGAAACGGTATTGTTGAGCGATGGCCTCGCGGTAGGCGTGGTCGATAAGCTCTTTCCCGGCAAAGGCAGAAACCAGCATCAATAGAGTTGATTCCGGTAAATGAAAATTGGTGATCAGGGCATCAACTATCCGGAACTGGTGGCCGGGGAGGATGAAGAGTTCTACCCAGCCGGCAAACGGTTGGATTGGGGCTGAGTGGCTTGCCTGGGCGGCGGCTTCGACCAACCGGACGCTGGTGGTGCCGACACAGATAATGCGCCGGCCATCCGCCTTAGCCTGGTTTATCTGGTCGGCTACTTCCCGGCTCAACACTCCGTATTCCCGGTGAATCGGGTGTTCCCGCGGGTCATCTTCCCGCACCGGCAAGAAGGTGTCCAGCCCGATGTGCAGGGTAACGAAGAGACATTGTGCCCCCTTGTCCTGTATTTTCTTCATGAGCTCCGGGGTAAAGTGCAGTCCGGCCGTTGGCGCGGCGACACTACCGTCCGCCCGGGCGTAGACTGTCTGGTAACGCTCCGGCGTAGTCAACGGGGTATGGATGTAGGGTGGCAAGGGGATTTTCCCCAGTCCTGATAATTGTGCTTCGTCGGCAAACTCCACCAGTCTGATGCCCCTGTCCCTTACCCCGACGACCCGGGCCAGAGCCCGGGGATCGTGTCCGTTGCCACTAACGGGACCAGCGGTCAGTTCAATGACGCTGCCAGTTTTCAGCCGTTTGCCAGGCCTGAC
This sequence comes from Dehalococcoidales bacterium, assembly GCA_028711795.1. Taxonomy (GTDB): domain Bacteria; phylum Chloroflexota; class Dehalococcoidia; order Dehalococcoidales; family JAQTRN01; genus JAQTRN01. The sequence continues at coordinate 4,461 of JAQTRN010000090.1, forward strand.
CAGGGTTTCCCAGGCATTGGGTCCGAGTCGGCGTAATAGCAGTATCTCTATTCTGGCTCCGGTCCCAGCCTTCCGGCCGCTGAGGCGCGCCGGGATAACCCGGCTTTCGTTGAACACCAGGACATCCCCGGATTTGACATAATCAGTTATCTCGTAAAACCGGCGGTGTGCCACCGACCTATCTTTTCGACTCAAGATCATCAGGCGGGACTGGTCTCTGGGTTCGATGGGCGTCTGGGCGATAAGCTCGGCGGGAAGCTGGTAGTTAAAGTCGCTGGTTCTCACGGTTACTCTCCAAGGATAACACCAGTCTATTATAGGCTCTTCCGGTCGCGGATGACAAAAAAGAGACAAAAATCACAGACACCCATCATCTCTGGGGCTATTATCTTATGATAAAGATGAAAGGAGGTGCTGGAGGATTTTAGAAATTATGTCTCACGCCGGTGCCGAAACCAGGGAGAGTGGACGTGAACGGTGCTGGCGGGGAATCTGGTTCCGAGCTCTTCATCTTCAAGCTCAGTCCCGAGAAGGGTGAGATAAGGTATTCAGTCTTAAACTGGAGGGAAGAGTAGGAGTGCTTGTCATAGTAGAAAGCTTGGTCACTCTCAGGCTTTCTATTTTTGTTTGTTCTAGCCTACGGGAACTCGCAGTTACAGAGGACAGC
>JAQTRN010000091.1 GCA_028711795.1 Dehalococcoidales bacterium
TTATCCAAGGCAGCGTGCTGGATGAGGAAGCGCTGAAGCGCGCCTTTTCCCGGCATCTGGACTTTGTGTTTCATCTGGCCGCTCATTTTGCCAACCAGAACTCGGTGGACAGTCCTGAGACCGACCTCCAGGTGAATGGCCTGGGCACTCTTAAAGTCCTGGAGTATTCACATCTAAGCCAGGTCAGCCGGTTCGTCTTTGCCTCATCCGGCTGTTCCGTCTATGGCAGTGAGGCTCCATTGCCGCTAAAAGAGGACTTCGTATCTCTGCATCTGGACACTCCCTATCAAATCACCAAGCTCCTGGGGGAACTCTACTGCAACTTCTTCCACAACTACTATGGCCTGCCGGTGGCCATCGCCCGCTACTTCAATGTTTACGGCCCCGGCGAAATACCCGGTGCCTACCGCAATGTCATTCCCAACTTCATGTGGTGGGCGCTGCACGGGAAGCCACTGCCGGTTACCGGCACCGGTGAGGAGACCCGCGATTTCACCTTCGTTGAGGATATCGTCGACGGTACACTGCGGTTAGGCGTCATGCCCGAGGCCATCGGCGAGGCCTTTAACCTGGCCTCCGAGACTGAAACCAAGGTGATCGACGTCGCCAATATGGTCAACGGGATTACCGGCAACAAAGCCGGAATCGAACTGGTGCCGCGACGGGACTGGGACAAGATAACCCGCCGCCGGGCATCTATCGAGAAGGCTAATAAGACTCTGGGCTATCAACCCGGGATGAAGATAAAGGACGGCGTGAAGCATGTCTATAGCTGGATAATGGAGAACCGGGAGAAGATCGAAAGAGACGCCAGGTTTTAGGCAATAATGAAAATCCTGCAGGTGATACCCTATTTTGTGCCGGCGTGGGACTTCGGCGGACCGGTACGGGTCTGCTACGAGCTATCAAAACAACTGGTAAGCAGAGGACATGAGGTCACCGTCTTTACCACCGATACCCGGGATGCCAGCCGCCGAATCACCGAAACAGCAGAGACAATGGAAGGTATCAGGGTAAAGCGCTTCCGTAATATCAGCAACACCGTCGCTTACCGCCATAAGATCTTTCTATCCCCCGGTATGTTATCAGTGACAGAAGAACTAGCTAACTTCGACATAATCCACATGCATGAATTCCAGACTCTCCAGAATGTCATGATTTCTCACCTGGCAAAAGGGCTGAGAGTCCCCTATATCCTGCAGGCTCACGGTTCGATTCCACTGATCGGGGCGAAACGGGGTCTCAAGAGACTATTTAATCATCTGTGGGGCTACCGGCTACTGAGGAATGCTTCCCGTCTGATCGCTCTGACCGAGACTGAGGTCGCACAATATTGGGGCATGGGTGCCGACCCAAACAAAATTGAAATCGTCCCCAACGGTATCGACCTGACTGAATTTGACAATCTGCCGGCTCCTGGGAGTTTTAAAAACAAATACCGCCTGAACAACGAGGAGAAAATTGTCCTCTATGTTGGCCGGATTCATGAAGCCAAGGGGCTGGACCTGCTGGTCAGGGCTTTTGACAGATGCACGGGTGAACCCGATAATGCCCGGCTGGTAATAGTTGGTCCGGATGACGGTTATCTGCCTAAATTGAAGAAACTGGTCAGCGAACTAAACATTCAGGAGAAAGTACTTTTCACCGGACCGCTCTATGGCCGGGAGAAACTGGAAGCCTATGTTGATGCCACGGTTTTCGTCACGCCTTCTTTTTCCGGCTTCCCCATGACTTTCATTGAGGCCAGTGCCTGTGGCTTGCCGATGGTTACTACCGAAAGAGGAGACCGGCTCGATTGGATCGACCAACAAGCCGGTCTTGTTACTGCATACAATGAGACCGAGATTTGGAAAGCGACCTCACGTGTCTTAAAGGACCCCGCTCTAGCTGAACGGTTCGGTAATAAAGGACGCCAAATAGTAGCCGACCGATTTAGCTGGGCAGCTCTGGCTGAAAAGGTCGAACACGTTTATGTCAGTTGTTTGAACGAGAAACGAGCGAGTTGAATTATGGCTATTCTGGTGACTGGTGCCGCTGGCTATATCGGTAGCGTCGTAGTTGAGGAACTACTGAAGGCAGGTAAGACCGTCATCGCCCTGGACAACCTTAGCCAGGGCTATCGGCAAGCAGTGGCTCCAGAAGCAGTCTTTATCCGGACTGACCTGGCCGACTTACCGGGACTGGAGAGCGCCTTTCGCCATTCAACCATTGAGTCGGTTATACATCTGGCCGCTCTATCTATCGTGGAGCGCTCCATGAGCGACCCCGCCTCGTCTTTCCGCAACAATATCGTCGGTGGCTTGAACCTCCTGGACGTGATGCTCAAATATGGAGTCACTAAATTCGTCTTTTCGTCTAGCGCCGCGGTCTATGGTGAGCCGGACAAGGCCCCTATTAAAGAAATGGACGCCAAAAGACCCCTTAATCCTTATGGCGAGTCGAAATTAATGTTCGAGAGGATATTGTACTGGTACGGACAAGCCTACGGGCTCAAGTCAGTCTCACTACGTTATTTCAACGCATCTGGTGCTAGTGAACACTGCGGAGAATGTCACCACCCGGAAACCCATCTTATCCCTAACATTCTCAAAGTTGCCTCGGGACAGTTTAGTGAAGTCTCGGTATACGGGACTGACTATCCCACCAGTGATGGTAGCTGTATTCGTGATTATGTCCACGTATTGGATATCGCTCAGGCTCACATTCTGGCTCTCGAATACCTGCCGAAAAGTAATAGTGCCGAAGCCTTCAATTTGGGAAATGACAAGGGCTTTTCAGTACTAGAGGTAGTCGAAACGGCAAGGAAAGTGACCGGTACCCAGATACGAACGGCAATTCATCCGCGCCGGCCGGGCGACCCAGCAGTACTGGTGGCTAGTTCTGAGTTGGCCAGATCCAAATTGGGCTGGCAGCCACAATTCACTGAGATGGAAGATATCATTGGGAGTGCCTGGCGCTGGCAGAAGACGCACCCACATGGTTATTCTTAGGGTTGTTATAGGAGTAACCGATGAATAGCAGGAAATTCTATGAGGAAATGTACAGCGGCCAGCCCAAGAACGAGCAGAGGCTTCCCTATCTATATCGCAAGCTCCGAAGATTTGAGTTGAATAGATATGACATTACCGAGAGGCTGGCTCCCGGCGGTGTCTCTCTTCTGGATATTGGTTGTGGTGACGGCGAACTACTGCTCCGCTTGAAAGACAAATATCAAGAGCTCTGGGGAATCGATATCGCCGAACCCAGAATTGACCGCATTAAAAAAGGGCTTCCACAAGGTTGCCATATTCATGTCCGTGTCGAGGACACTAACGAGAAACTGGATTTCGCCGATAACTCTTTTGACACAATCACGGTCGTATCAGTATTGGAACATGTTTTCGACCCCTACCATCTGATCAGGGAATGCCACCGGCTATTGCGCCCCGGCGGGACCCTGATAGTGCAGGTGCCGAACGTAGCCTGGTTTCCCAACCGTATCCGACTGCTTCTGGGTAAGTTGCCCGTGACTTCCGACGAAAGCGGTTGGGATGGCGGTCACCTGCACTATTTCACCGTAACCTCGCTTAAAAACCTCTTTAGACAGGAGGGACTGGAAGTAGTTAAGGTCGACTACAGCGGTATCTTCGCCAGTGTAAGAAAGGTCTGGGGGCCTTTCTTAGGAGGCGATATAGTGGCCGTCGGTATAAAGAGATGAGAATCATTCATATCATAGACTATTTTCATCCTCAGCTTGGCTACCAGGAGACATTCCTGCCGCGGGAGCAGGCCAAACTAGGGCACGAGGTCTACATGGTGACCTCGGACCGATACTCACCGGTTATCTATCCCGCCAACAGAGAGCTACTCGGCAAAAGGATCAAGGGAGCCGGGTTCTTTGAAGAGGAAGGCATCAAGGTATGGCGGTTGAAGACGCTGTTTGAAGTGCCTCACGCCATCTGGATGAGGGGTCTGGAACAGAAGATTCAAGAACTCAAGCCAGATATAGTCATCATGCACGGCATTGTCAACTGCCAGGCTATCAGAGTGGCACAACTCAAGACAAGGCTGAGTAGCCTCAAACTGATATATGACGATCACATGGCCTTTATGGCCAGCCGCAGCCGGCTGGCAGTCCTTTACCCGGTCTTCAAACGGCTGTTCTCACCGCTCATCCAGCAAACAGCCGATGCCCTGGTAGCGGTGGCGGACACCAGCCGGGCGTTTATGCACCAGAAGTATGGCATTCCTCTCGACCGGATAACGGTCATTCCCCTGGGAGCTGATGACGAGCTTTTCCGGTTTGACCCCGTAGCCAGACGCAAAATCAGACAGCAACTCTCGGTCGCCACCGACGAGATACTTTTTGTGTATGCCGGTAAAATCATCCCGGAAAAGGGACCGCACCTGCTGGTACAGGCGGCGCTGAAGTTGATGGAGCGGTACAGTCACGTAAAAGTCCTGTTGCTGGGCAACGGCCCCGCAGAATACCTGACCGCAATCAAGCAGGAAATAGCAGCGGCGAACCGGAGAGATAAGTTCATCTGGCATAGCGCCGTACCCAATAGAGCGCTGGCCGGGTTCTATGCCGCATCTGACGTCGCCGTCTGGCCGCGCGAAAGTTCTTTGAGTATGCTCGAAGCTATGGCCGGCGGCCTGCCCATCATCATCAGCGATAAATCGGAGGTCCTGGAGCGTATCCGATGGCACAACGGGCTGTCGTACATCGGAGATGACCCTACCGACCTGGCGCGACAGATGGAATCATTGTTTGACGCCGGCTTAAGAGAAGAGTTGGGCGCTAACGGACGGAAGGCCATCGAAACCGAGCTTAGCTGGCAGGTAATCGCCCGGAAGTTCCTGGAGATAGTCCAGTGATTACAGTCTGTATCGCCGATGGCTGGAGCACCCACGTCCCGGAGTGGACTAACTGGTTTGCCCGGAGAGGTCACACCGTCCACCTGGTATCCCCCCGCTTTCCTGCCGACGCCAGCATATATGACCCGGCGATAAAACGCCACCAGTTACTCCGACTGCCCCCGGGGAGTACCGGACAGCTAGCCGGCTACCTGGGCAGCCCTGCCTGGCCGGGACAAGTCC
>JAQTRN010000092.1 GCA_028711795.1 Dehalococcoidales bacterium
GCAGACCGCCTCGGCAATGTCACCCCCGGAGAGAAACAGACCGCCCAACCGGTGACTGGCCAGAATAGCAGACACCGCTTCGGCCATGGCGGGCGCCACTAACCGTCGCGCGGTCGGGTCATATTGCGAAAAGGTCGAGGTAATAGCCACCGTCTTTCCCCGGGCCAGAAAACCGGTGGCTTCTCTGACCAAACGCTCAACTTCGGAAACAATGTCTCCTCGGCCAAGACACTCGATATCCAGATTTAAGGCCGGCAGCCTCACTTCGTCCTTCGCCCTGAGTAATTGCTCAGCGGCTACCCGGTTGAGAGAGCCGACTACGGCCAGCGCCGGCCAACAGTTTCCGCTGGTTGGTCGCCTGACACTTCCCCGGAACTCGTTGTCCAGAAGAACAGTCAACTCTCTGGCCAGGCCTGCTGAGCCACAGAGCAACCAGCGTCCCCCGGAAAGGGCCGCCGCCCGAGCGATAGCGGCCAGATGGGACTGTAGCACCGCGTCACAGACTACGACTTTCTGTGGCATCCGGTCAATCGCACGATAGATTGCCTCCGCCCCGGCATTGACAACTTCAAGAGACACCAGGCCGACCTGGCACCGGGTTGATGGCTCAAGCAGCCGGGGAATATACGCCTCTCTGGCCGGAGCCGAAGGGTCACGGGCGAACTGAGTATCAGTCACTCTGGCCCCATTCACCAGCATGGTGCCATTCAACGTAGCCCGGCCGGCTGCCGGGAAAGCCGGAGCTACTACTATCTTATCGCAGGCCAATTCTTCCATGACTGCTCGCAACTCAATACCGACGTTACCCCTTAGTGTGGAGTCCACTTTCTTGTATATGGTTCTTCCGGACAGAGCCTTAACCGCCCGGTGTACCTTTTGATAAGCAATGTCGGCAGCATCAGCCCGGCTGCTGGTGTTAAGGACGGTAACCGCCGCCAGTGAGCGGTAACTGCTATTTATAACGACCACGGTGCCCCATCCCAGGACGGCGAAGTAGCCACCGCTATCCATAGCACCGGTCAGATCATCCGCGATAATACCCAGCGTACTGGCCATCTCAGTTTGATTCCCCGTTTCCCTGCACTCAATGATGATGTATTATACTCTTTATAGGGAATACACCACACCAATCACACCAGGAGGAGAAATTGCTGAACAACCCGGTACTGCCGGAGCGTATTAAACGGCTGAACGAGCTGGCTAACAACCTGTGGTGGAGCTGGCATTCCGAGGGGCAGGAGCTTTTCCGATCGCTGGACTACACTCTCTGGAGAGCCAGCGGGCATAATCCGGTCCAACAGTTGCGCGAGATCAATCATGACCAGTTATTGGCTGCCGCCCACGACTCCGCTTTTCTCCGGTTATACGATGCCGTGATGACTGCCTTCGACCGGGATATAAACAGCGATGATACCTGGTTCCAGACCCACAACAAACTACCCGCAAGCGAATCAATCGCCTACTTTTCACCGGAGTTCGCCATACACAGTTCCTTACCCATATACGCCGGCGGCCTGGGGATTCTGGCCGGGGATATCTGCAAGGAAGCCAGCGACCTGGGAATACCCCTCGTTGGGATTGGTTTTATGTATCCCCAGGGGTATTTTCACCAGCATATCTCAGCCGAAGGCTGGCAGGAAGAGATTTACCGGCAGCTCAATTTCAATGAAGTACCCATCAGTCCTATCCGCCCGACCCCAGAAGGCGGGTGTGGCCCTCTGGTAAGTATCGAACTGGGCGATAGACCACTTCACCTCGGTGCCTGGTTAGTCCACTCCGGGCGCGTTAGATTGTACCTGCTGTGCTGCAATGTTGAAGAGAACACATACGAAGACCGGCAATTGTGTTCCCGCCTCTATACCGCCGACCGCGAGCAACGTATCCAGCAGGAGATCGCACTGGGGATTGGAGGAGTACGTGTCTTACGCCAGCTTGGCATTGAGCCATCCGTCTGGCACGCCAATGAGGGACACACCAGCTTCATGATGCTGGAGCGTATCCGGGAGCAAGTAGTCAAAGGAGTATCTTTTAACGACGCTGTCCAGCGGGTCCAGGCGACTACCATATTCACCACCAATACACCGGTCCCGGCAGGACACGACATCTTCCCTGCGGCACTGGTGGAGAGATATTTCAACCACTACTGGGAATCTCTCGGTATCGACCGCCAGACATTCATGAAGCTGGGTCAAGAGGAGAATGGTAACGACCAGACTTTCAATATGACGGTGCTCGGTATGAAGATGGCCGATTACCGCAATGGCGTAAGCCAACTGCACGGCGCGGTAGCCAGAAAAATGTGGCACGGACTCTGGCCGGAACTCAAAGAAGACGAAGTGCCGATATCACATGTGACTAACGGAGTCCATCTGCCCACCTGGATTGCTCCCGAGTTGAATACGCTCTTCGAGAAATACCTCGGACGGGACTGGCTAAGCCATCACGACAGCCCTGAGTTGTGGCAACACATCATGGATATCCCCGACGGCGAGCTATGGGAAGTACACCAGCTACTGAAACGTAAACTGACACACGTCGTCCGTGAGCGGGCACAGCAACGGTTGGCCGAAGACGGCGTGGCACCACAACAGGTGCTGGCTATGGGCGCTCTGCTTGATTCGGATATTCTGACCATCGGGTTTGTCAGACGGTTCACCGAGTACAAACGGCCGACGCTACTTTTCCACGATGTTGGGCGACTTAAACGAATAATAGAAAACCGCTGGCAGCCAGTCCAGATAATCTTCTCCGGTAAGTCCCATCCGGCTGACTTCCCCTCGAAATACCTACTACAAAGGGTCTATTCCCTGGCGACCGGTCCGGAGTTTCAAGGGCGGATTGGTTTCGTGGAAGACTACGATATGCATATCGCTCACTACCTGGTCCAGGGAGTAGACATCTGGTTGAACACGCCCCGCCGACTGCAGGAAGCGTGTGGGACCAGCGGGATGAAAGCGTCACTCAACGGCGTCCTTCATCTGAGTGTACGCGACGGTTGGTGGCATGAAGGCTACGCCGGTAATAACGGCTGGGCAATCGGCGATGACGCGATATCCGATAGAGCAGAACAGGATAAAGATGACGCCGAAGCCTTATATCGCATCCTAGAAGAAGAGATAATACCACTCTACTACGAGCGAGACCTGAAAGGTATACCGCACGGCTGGATCCGCGTGCTCAAGCAGGCCATCAGCTCGCTGGCGCCCGTCTTCTGCGCCCGACGCATGATGAAGGAATATACCAAACGGATGTACCTGCCGGCATCCCGGTCGCGTGACAGCCAGAGCTAAAATCAGACAGTATGTCTAGCCCCTGGCTTCAAACTGGGCCCGCTGATAGAGAGCCTCATACCGGGGTAAGAGAGTATGCCAGGAAGAGTCATTCCGCATTACCCGTACCATCAGTTGCCGCCATTTTTCTTTATCCCCAAAAGCGGCCAGCGCCCGTTTGAGGGCTACGACGAGCTCGCCGGTATCATAGTTCTGGAAGACAAAACCAAGACCGCGAGATAAATCAGGTGAGCAATCAGGCACTGTATCCGCCAGGCCACCGGTGCGGCGCACAACGGGAATAGCGCCGTACCGCATAGCGATCAGCGGCGTTAAACCACAGGGCTCAAACAGCGAAGGCATGAGAAAAATATCGCAACCGGCAAAGATAAGCTGAGCTAACGAGAAGTCAAGCACAAAGAAAACACGGGCTTTCTTAGCGTGCAAGTCTTCTAGCTTTTCCAGAAGTTCCTGGTACCGGGTATCACCGGTCCCTTGCAAAATAAACTGCATCTCCGTTGCCGGTAGTAACTCAGCCAGAGCCTCAGCCGCGATATCCGGCCCCTTTTGATCGACCAGACGCCCCGCCATCCCCACCAGAGGGATTCGGGCATTCACCGGCAGACCAATTCTTTCCTGCAGGGCAAGTTTATTCTGTACCCGCCGGTCCAGGCTACTGACATCGTAGTTAACCTCAATATGCGGGTCCGTAGCCGGGTCAAATTGTTCGTAGTCGATGCCGTTGATAATGCCAACGAGTCTATCCTGACGCCTTCGCAGTAGCTCCTCCAGTCCCCGGCCATACTGCGGCGTTAAAATCTCCCGCGAGTAGGTCTCGCTGACTGTCGAGATAACATCACCATGGCAGATGCCCAGAGCCATGAAGTTATAGGTCTGGCCGCGGAGCGGGTCTCCCGGCGGTAGCAGATACCCGTGCAGGCCGGCCCGCCCAGCGAAAGCGTCATCAAACCAACCCTGATAAGCGAGATTATGTATAGTAAAGACGCTGGCACAAGTGGAGTAGAAACTATCCCCATGGCGAATGGCTTTCAGCCGGGCCGGGACCAGGCCGGTATGCCAATCATGGGCATGAATCACATCCGGTTGCCAGTCCAGGTACTTCGGCGTTTCCAGGGCTGCCAGGGAGAACAGAAGGAAACGAACTGCATCATCTGGCTCACCGTAGACGGCCATCCGGGAGAAAAATCTCTCGTTCTCTAACAGGTAGATAGGCGTCCCGCGGCGAAGTGCCACCTCCAGTACAGTGATATTTTCCCGGCCGCCCAGGAAGGGTACACTGAAAACACCCAGACGAGTCGTCTCATATCCGTCCAGGTTAACGATACCATAGCGGGGAATGACTGTGCGAGCGTCATACCCAATCTGGCGCAGAGCCGGTGGCAAAGAACCAATGACATCACCCAGGCCACCAACCTTGACCAGGGGGTAAGCCTCAGCCGCTACAAAAAGTACCCGGTTAACACTCACTGCTTTGCTCCCGGTTGGCAAACACCCGATAGTCGATATCCGGGAAGATATTATCCAGCTCATAGAGTTCCCGGCACAGGCGACGAGCCGCCTCGTCTATTCGCCCTGAAGAAGCGATCTCAAACAGCTGCTCAAATCGGGAAACGTGTTCCCGAAAACGGCTAACGGCATACTCCCGGGCCTGACCGGTAGTGATCAAGAAGGGCCAATCACTGGACTGGAGCAACAAAAGCTCTCTGGCCGCCTGAGCCAGAATCGCCGCCATATCCCCTGAGGGATCAGGGTAACGGTCTACCAGCTCTTCCATCATGAATT
>JAQTRN010000093.1:0-3600 GCA_028711795.1 Dehalococcoidales bacterium
GCCGAGGTAACCAAAATAGGCGGCGTGGAGCTTACCGCTCCAAAGGAGGACACAACCTCCGCCGACTCGCTGAACGGGTTTACCGAGTTCTTACCGAGTTTGATAGACCCGGGAGACGTGCCGATTGAGTTCATCTTGAGGCCGGATGATGCCGCACAGGTAGCACTCGAGACCGATATGATTGCCCGTACATCGAGGACGGCTGTTATCAGCATCCCGCTCAGTACCATGACGTGGACTTTCACGGCCTACATCACCAAGTTCAAGGCCGCCGATATAGACGCTAAGGGTGTTATTCGAGGCAGCGCCACTCTGAGTATCCTCGGCAAACCTGTGCTGGGCATCACTGCTTCCGCCGACATTACTACCCTGACGGGTATCGAGGAAAACGCCGGCGCAGCTCTGACCTTCGTGCCGGCCTTTGCCGGTGCATCCTACACTTACAACGTGCTGGTCAATACCGCTTCGACCTGGATTAAGTTGACAGTCACGGATGCGACCGCCGTGATAACGGCAACTGCTTACGACGCAGCCGGGACTATTCTCTGGGGGCCGTCGACCCTGACGACTGCTGTGCAGTCAGGCGCTATCACCCTTGACGCCGCCGACTCCGTAACCAGAGTGGTGGTCAAGGTAGTGGACGCTGGCAAGAGCGCTAAGAACTACACCATCTACATAGCCAGACCGTAACGTAATCAAGAGGGGCGGCTCATCACCGCCCCTCTGCTTTTGGGAATGGGTAGAGAAGGAGAAGAACATGAGTGAAATAGTATCTGACGTGACCCTTGTGCTCGATAAAGAGCGCCATCTCCGTTTGACCTTGAAGGGCATGATTGAGTTCAAGAAACTCACAGGCAAGGACTTGCTCCAGGGCTTCAACCTGGCGGAATACTCAGTCGAAGAAATCGCCGCCTTGATGTGGGCTTGTCTGATTTGGGAAGATAAGTCGCTCAAATTAGAGGACGCCCAGGAACTGGCAGGTGTCTGGAACTTGAAAGAAGTTTATACCTCTGTAGTTAAATGTCTCACTGCGGCCTTCCCCGACCAGAAAGAACGGAAAGAGGAAGAGCGCCCTTTAGCGGGAAGCGGGAGCCCCCCGACTGGCTAGAAGTCTGGTCTTTTGCCAGATATAACCTGAAACTGGCTGAAGGTGAATTCTGGGGCTTAACCCTACGGGAGTTTGACGCACTCTGCCAGAGACACAAGCAGGAGTTTACCTGGGCGAATTACCGCTCCGCAATGGTTTGTGCACTGATAGCCAGCGCCTTTTCCGGTAAAAATTATTCCCCTAAAGATTTTATGCCCGAAGAGGACGAAGAGGAACTTTTGACCCTTGAACAGAAGCAAAAGAAGCTCGAACTACTGAACGCCGCTTATGGCGGCGAGGTAGTGATTAAGGAAGATAAATGAGCATCACTGTAGGCGACATATTGCTCAAGATGGGTATTGACAAAACGGGTCTGGAAAACGACCTGAAGCAAATCAATACCCAGCTTGAACAGAATAAGAAAGCCTGGCAGGAAAACTACGGGGCTGTTATTAACTATGCCCAGCAAGCCGGTATAGCGATGGCGGCTGCCGGAGGTGCTATCGTAGGCACTCTCGGCGTGGCCACAAAGTTAGCCATAGACCAGGAAAAATCAATAGCCCGCCTGAATGTTACCCTGAAAAACTCCGGCACCGAGTTTAAGAGCGTTGCCAAGCAGGTTGACGCTTATATCTCAGCCACCATGAAATCCACCTCGTACAGCTCCGATGAGCAGATGGATGCTCTATCCAGGCTGGTTGCGATTACGGGCGATTATAACATGGCGATGGCGGCTCTTCCTGCCGTACTGGATGCCGCCGCCTATGCTGGGACTAGCGTGATTACAGTGGCAGACCAGTTAGGCATCGCTCTTATGGGTCAAACCAACAACGTAAGAACGCTGGGTCTCTACTTTGACGAGACGGCTGGTTTCCAGGAACGCCTTAATGAGGTTATGTCCCGCTTCCAGGGCATGGCCGAGCAGACCGCCGACCCACTCAAGCAGATTAAAAACTCATTGGAGGATATGGGTGCAACCATCGGGGAAACGCTTGTCCCCAGTTTGAAAATATTGACTGCTGAGTTGACTGCTGGGCTTGGGAAGATGCAGGAGTTTGCTAAGGCTAACCCCGACCTGATGAAGTCTGTCACCTTTGGCACACTAGGAGCGGGTGGGACATTGCTGGCGGCAGGTGGCTCCCTTGTTATGCTGGCTCAGTTAAGCAAGATGATGGGCGTTGGCATGGGTACAACTCTGCTGGGCGGACTTGGTTTGGGCATGGTAGGTTGGGGAGCTGGACAACTGCTTCAAACCCAGGCTGAAAACGTTGGCATTCGTGACTTCAATGAACAACTGGCAGAGTTTATGGCAAAACGTGAGTTTACATCTGCTGAGTTCTACTCTATACAACAGGCATACCAGCCTTATATCGGCAAAAATAAAGAACTGGACAAGTGGTTTGAGACTACCAAGCGGATGGTTGAGCAACAGCAAAGGGCTGCCGATGCCTCTTGGGAACTAGAGAAGTCCAATCGTGAGGCGGCATCTGCTATCAATCAAATGAGATTATCAGCCCAAGGCATGGCTAATCTTAATGCTATGCTTGCCAGCGCAGGGCTCCCTACTTATGCCGTTGAGGAAGCGCCCTCTGGAATGACGGACTACTGGAAGCGTGGACTAGCGGCAGTCACGAAAGCTTATCCCACCGAGCTGATGAAAGGCTCACTGGCCAGTCTATTCGGAGGCGGGCAATATAACTGGTGGACTGGTGCAGCTTCCGCCGGCTCTCCCGATTTCGGCTTTATCCCCAACGCTGAACAAATTAGAGCCAGGCAAATGGCGCTTATAGGCGGGGGTATGCCGACGGGGTATGCCTGGAATGTCCCGAATATGCAAATAATGGATGTCTCCACCGGATTGGCTGCCACCATGTCCAGCCTCGAATTAGTCACCAAGAACCTCTTAGATATGAACGGCAATCTGGTGAGGATAGCCGACAACACGCAGGCTATCAAGGACAAGACACCCGTGAAGGTTGAAGTTAATTTGGATTCCACTGAGGTCGCCAGTGCGGTCGATTACAAGTTCGGCGACCGCTATAACGAGGCGGCTGGAGTTTAGATATGGCGTATACGCTCAAACTATCGGATGGAGTAACCACAATAGACCTGACTACCGGCAGCCTTATCGCCCGTGAGGGCGGGATACAGATGCCGCCGCCGGAAGCCAAAGCCGAATTCTCGTCTAACCCGTTTTTCGATGGCGACCGATTGTCCTCCAGCCGTTACAAGAATCGTGTCATCACCATCAACCTGAAAATATCCGACACTACGCTGCCCAACTTGCGTGATGAAATACGGGCTTTGAACCAGCTATTGAATGATGCGGAAAAGCGCAATCTGAAAGGGCGAGGCGCTAAGGTTTATCTGGAGTACCAATGGGGTGTGGCCGCCGGCTCATCTGTCTATTATGACGTAGTACGGGGCAGTTTATCCATGCCTCCGAACTTCGCAAGTGTACTCTTAAACCAAAAGTACACTGTCGCCAATGCCAAGCTCGAACTGATATGCAA
>JAQTRN010000093.1:3700-4987 GCA_028711795.1 Dehalococcoidales bacterium
CTCAAAACGGCTCATATCCTACGTTCATTGAGGATGAGGCCAACGGCATGGGGCAGAGAGTCTACATCAAGGAAAATGTGGCTATTGTGACCGATACTGTGCTGGGATATATGCCCTTTAATTTTCTTACAACACCTCGCGGTCGTTTTCGTGTATTGGTCAAAGCCAGAGTGCATGATTTCGATGCTGCCCATCCTGAGTATTTCGGTTACGGAGTCGGCTGGAGCTATGGCGACAGAGAATATATCCCAACCCGTGTGAACGGCGAGCTTTATTACTGTGCCGCTGAAGATACACCGGAAGTTCTTGACCTCGGCCTTTTAAATCTTCCGCCGATTGCGGATTCTGAGGTTGTCAACATGCCGAGCTTTGAACTCAGAATCTACTTCATAGCATTAGGGGCTTTTGCGAGTCACAGCGCCTTCGACATCATTAGCGTGCTTTTACTGCCGGCGGATGAAGGGCTAGTAATTGTGGATGATGTCCCGGCGGCTGATGTACTGGCTATCGATGGAATCTCGGACCGCCCTAACGTCTATTTTAGTGTTGGGGGTGAGGTGGTGGAATATCCGAATAAGATGGGCTATCCCTTTACGCTGGGTAGGGAAATTACACGAATTTACGTCTGTCGGGATGACGGGCGGGATGTTACATTTTCCTCCGAGGTACATTACCAACCTCAATTCCTGTTAAGCTAGGAGAGTGGCGTGATTACATTTGAACTATATAATCGAAGTTTAACAAGCCCCAAGATGGAGGAGGAATTGACCGCCGTTGTGCGTGCTCCTAAATTCTCCACCGGGCTGCATGGCGGCTTCAAGTCCGCTTCGTTTGAACTGGATACCGACACAACCGAAGCCTACAAATGGTTATTCAAACGCCATCTGTTCAGGCTGTTAATTCGGGATGGCGCTCATGTGCTCTGGGAGGGCAGAGTGGAAGACCCCAGCCAGATATTCGGCGGACAGGGAGAGGCTTGCAAGGTCAACATCCAGTCTTATGGTTACTACAACAACCTGAAAGACATCCCGTACAACACGGCTTACAATGCCCATGCCGACGTGGTTATCAAGGCCATGCTGACGGCAAACTGCGCCCAAATCAATGCCGACCAGTCTAATATTGAAGCTACGGATATTACCATTCCTAGCACCGCCGCTGAGAATTACCTCGATATTTACCCTGCGCAGATTCTGGAGAAGCTTTTATCGTTTTCCGACTCTACGAATCAACGCTGGTATTTTGCAGTGTGGGAAGATAGGAAACCTTATCTATTCCCGCGGACAG
>JAQTRN010000094.1 GCA_028711795.1 Dehalococcoidales bacterium
CGGGTGGGGAGTCCTGTCATAGCGCAGGCCGGGAGCGAAGGTGCTGAGCCCGGGTGGGAGGCTGCCGCCGGTAGGCCAGGCCGCGGCTAGACCGGTGACGCTGTTATGGCCGGTATACAGGACATAGAGCACGCCGTTCCTCATGGACAGGCTGGAGACGTCGCTTATCCCGTTGCCGTCCGGGGCCAGGAGGTCGGTCGGCTTGGTATCGGTGCCGAGGACGTACTTGTAGGTCTTGCCGGTGACGCTGGCGCCGTCCGCCAGGTAGAGAATGTTGTTGGTGGCAAAACCGGGGTCCCTCAGCTCCTTGTAGGTCTCGGTAGGATCAAGAGCATACTGGGTGAAGGTGGTGCCGCCATCATTGGAGACAGCCAGGCCACCCTTGGCGGCGATGATGAGCATGTCGGCCTTGGGAATATCAATCTTCGTGATGGGGGCTGTAGCGCCGGTTGAGACAGCAGAGGTCCAGGTGAAGCCGCCGTTGGTGGACTTGTAGATATTGGCGCTGTTATCTGCCCAGTACATGGTGTTGGAGTCTTGCTGACCGACAGTTACATACTGTGCGGCCGGGGGCAGGCGACTGTTCCAGGTGTTGCCGGCGTCAGCCGAACGCCAGATGTTATAGGCGTTGACGCCAGCCAGTTTATCAAAGGCATAGATTACCGAGCTCGTCGAGAAATCAGGGGCCGCGCTCAGTGTCAGGGTCGCACCCGCCGCGCCGGCTACGCCGTTGCCCGGCAACTCAACATAGATGCGGGTCCAGGTGTTGTCAGCCGTCGGGGTGGGGCTGCGCCAGATAGCCTCAATGTTGCTTGAGCTCAGGGTTGCCATGTACATGTTACCGCCGGCAACCGTAACGCTCGTGATCTTGTTAACGGTGGTGTCGCCGGTGTCAATAATGGCCTTCTGGTCGAAGGAGAGGCCGCCGTTCGTCGAGAGGGAGAAGGCGCTCTCCGGGCCGCTGCTGCCCGCGAAGACCTTCTTGCTGCTCGGGTAGTCAGGAGCCGCAGCCACGACAATCATGGGGTTGAAGGCTGCCGCGCTGGGCTGGAGGAATTTCTGGGTCGAGGTCCAGGTCGGCGCGCCGGAGGTCATATCCGTCGAGTAGCGGACATCAACCGCCGAGTAGCGGCCTTCGAAGATAGTGCCGGCGCTGATGGTGCCGGAGTAGGCCAGGCTCCACACGCCGTATCCGGCGGACAGGGCCTTAGCGATGTTGTCGTCAATGCGGTAGACATCGTTGCCGCCGTTGACAGTTGAGCTCGTGTAGCCGACGTAGAAGCGGCGGCCGGAGCTGGTGGTGGCGTCGAAGTCGGTCGGCAGGACGATACTACCGTGAATTACGCCTGTTGCCGTCGTAGCGGCATCATAATCGGTAGTGAAAGTATCCTGGGTCAGGATGGCGGTGTAGGGCGTGGAGGCAGTGGCCGTGTTGATTACCTGGGCCACGCTGGTACCGGCAGCAGGTACACCCGCCGGGGACGAGATGCCCAGGACCGCCACGCTGCGATCACCCAGGTAGTTGGGGGTTGTTAAAACTGACATATAGTCATGGGTGCCGGTGATAGAGCCGGCGGTATTGGGGGCGGCCGAGTTGGATACCGATGACCAGGAAGCATTGGCGCCGCCGATGATAAGGACATCGCCGAATGCGGTATTGGCCGCAGCCGGGTTAGCGACCGAGATGAAGTACTCACGGCCCATCAGGGTGCCGGTGCGGGCCGGGCCGACGGCGATATCGGTGATGGTGTTGCCTGCCCAGATGGTGCCGGCGATGGTGAGCTGGGTCCAGGTGCTGCCGCCGTCGGACGAGATGCCGACGGTAGCGCCGTCGGTGGCGGCGAGAACATTGGCATTATCCGGCGCGGACGAGATAGCCTTGAGGGTACGGGCGATTACGGTGGACGGTACTGTGAGCGAGGTCGAGCAGGTGCTGCCGGCGTCGGTGTATTTGTAGACTTCTCTACCAACCAGTGGTGCGGCTGCGTTCCCGTTGATCGCGTAGATGACGCTGGGGGTCACGGCCAGATCCGTGACATCAGAACCATTTACCAGAACGCTGCTGCTGGCGGTGGGCAGGGGCTGGGTCGCCCACTGCTGCTGTCCGTAGAGGGCCTGTGCGGATGAAGCGGGTATCCACAAACCCACGACGAGCATGACCAGTAACAGCACGCTCCATATTTTTAATAACCTTTTCAAGGTTTCCTCCTAATTTTTCCGGTTAAATATTGTTCACGAATGCTTTATCATATATGAACACAAAGTGAATAGCCTTTGTTAAGGTCTCCCGGTTAAAACTCTCCTTCCGGGGCTGATTTGGATAAGCCCGTTCGGGATATCTCCATAGCCTCACCTCCTTTGTCCAAAGCGTAGTTGACCTGTATAACGTTCTTACACAAGTCGGGCAAATTTTAACAGCCCGACCCCCTTAATGTCAAGGGTTCGAGTGTTAATTTAACATTAATATGTTAAGTTCATATTAAGACAGAAAACTATTTTCATCCGACCTGATTCAATTGTAACAAAAACGGTCGCAAATTTAACAACTAGTACATAATATCCAGGCATATAGTAACTATAACGGGGCGGCCTTCAAAAAGTTAGGCCAGGGGGCTATACAATCCAGTGAGCGTCCGTTACGCGATTTTAACGCTGATCTCTACACCGTCGTAGCCTACATCTATGAAGCGGCTGCGATAGCGGTTCGAGTTGCGGACGTATTCCAGGTAATCAGTCATCTCGCTCGCAAACACCTTAACATTGTCGGCGAAGACGACGCCGCCCTTTTTCAGCTTCGGCTCGGCCAGCCTCAGGTAATCCAGGTATTCGCGCTTGGTCGCGTCCAGCAAGGCCATATCAAATCGACCCGGTATTTTCGGAATTACTTCGATAGCATTACCCGCGTACAGGGTGACCTTTTCGGCGAGACCGGCTTTGCGGATATTGGCCTCAGCCGTTGCCAGTGATCCGGGGTTGACCTCGATGGTCGATACCTTGCCGCCATCGGGCAGGTTTTTGGCGATCAATATGGCCGAGTAGCCGATAAGCGTACCCACCTCCAGCACGCGGCATACCCTGAACCGGGTCACAGTATCCACCAGGTATTCGCCTTTGACCGGCCCTATTATGGGCAGGAACCTGGTCTCGGCCAGTTCCTCGATTTCCTTCAGCACAGCATCAGCATCCACGGCTACCTCCAGCCGTCCACCCACCCTCACAGAATCCCCCCATTAATAATCATAGGCATAGGCACTGCCTATGTGATATAGGTACAGGTACGTAATCGTAAGTTAATGGTAAAACTAAAGCCGATATTAATACAAACGCATAAAATGATATAGAATAATGTCATTGCGAGTGGCAAAACCCGAAGCAATCCGTTCCTTTGGTTTGCCGATAAAAAGAGACGGATTGCTTCACCACGTTCGCAATGACAGGTTTTCTTATTTTTAAAAAGGCGCAGCGAGTTTTAAATGCGTTTGTATCAGTTGGGCGAAAGCGTGCTGTGCAGCAGGATGTCGTTGGCCCAGTAAAGGCCGGTTCCGCCGGAAGGCAGCAGATCATAGGTAGCGCCGCCCGCGCAGGGCGCCATTTCCACGCCGGTTACCGTCGCCCCCTGGAGAGCATCACCAACTTTATAGTCGCCCAGGACACGCCCCCCGGCGGCGGTGGGGTGGCCCGGCGAGGCAGTCACCGAGCGGCCGTCGCTCAGGGTGATCGATACCACCCGGAAAGAGGCCGGCACCGGAGTCGACCCGGTCATGAGCACCTCAGCCGCAACGCGGTTGCCGGAGGGGTCCTGCGTCCAGACCGTATCTCCTGCCCTTATACGCTCCACGGCAACCGGCCCGCCCGGCGCGGCAATCGTGGTGCCGGCCACTAGGCATATTGGGCAGGTATTGAAGCTGGTTTCCCGGCTCGTTACATCTATTACGCCCCCGGAAGAGATAGTGCCCTTGATGGTCGAGCCCTGGCCCTGCCCCACCCGCAGCACGAACTGGTACCCGCCGTTAACCGGGGTCATCTGGACCGCATAGGTCAGCTTCTTGTATTCACGGTAAATGCTCAGCTTCTCGGCATCGGTATAATCGGCCTTGACCGGCAGGCCAAGATGCGCCAGGATTGCCGTAAACTCGGCGGTATCGGCGCGGATAGAGGGGAACTGCTGGTCGGCCTCGACCTGCTCCTGCCCTGGACGCGCTACCGGGTAAAAGTCAGGGTCGCACCAGAAAATATTATCAAAACTGGCGAAAAGCCGGTATTCCAAATCAGGCTCGGCCAGGTTGCCGCTCGGGGAAGTTGAGATCGACGGTGTCGGGGAAAGCGGGGTGGCGGAGGACGTGGTTTGCGGGACACAGCCGGCCATAAGGATTCCTGCCAGAAGAAGGATGGAAAAACCCGCCAGAATTATCCGTCCCATACCAGCGCGACCTCCTCTAATATTTATTGTAACGAATGAACCCGGCGAAGGATAGCCTTTTTCTTTACCTCGCCCTTCCATAGCGCTATAATATGCGTTAGTTTGTAAAGCTGGAGGTTGGTGCATTGAAGGTTTTAATGGTGCTTTCAGTGGACAGGAGAGCCGGAAAGACTGCTATCAGCGCTGCTATCGGTCGGTGCCTCGTTGACTCGGGTAAAAAAGTTGGCTTTATGCGCCCCATCTTTTCCGGCGATTCGAACGAGGATGCCGCCTTTATGGGCAACATTCTTGGCTCCCCGGACAGCCTTCAGGCCATGTCGCCCGAGATTACACCGGATAATATCGCCGGCCATTTCGAGGCCAGCATCAAACAGGTCGCCGCAGACAAAGACGCCCTGATAGTCGAGGGTATGGTGAATGATACAGGCCTGGCCGAGGCCTTCAGACAAATTGCCGCCACGCTTGGAGCACGGGTTATACTCGTAGAGAGCTATCAATCGGCTCACCCGGATCGATACCAGCTTTTTGGCGCCAGACTGATGGG
>JAQTRN010000095.1 GCA_028711795.1 Dehalococcoidales bacterium
TGATGGCTATTAACGCCAGCGGTGCGCCAAGTAATGTCATCGTTGGTGGACCACAGAATGGTCGTACCTTCGCCGACGTTGCTCAGGACATGGTTGACTGGTCTGCCTTTGCCCAAAATGAGGGCGTTGGCGGCTGGACTTACGAGGCGAATGAGTCGTACGGCGACAACTCGGTCTCCGGCTACGTGGCCCTCGGGCTGGCCTATGCCGAAGCGGCGCCACCCTGGGGATTCGCACTGAATGTCCCGGCCTTCGTTTACAGCGAGTTGGACAACTGGGTAGATTTCATTCAGAACGATGCCAATGGCGACGGTGATGATGGTGGCTCCGGCTACACTGATCCAAGCAGCTGGGTCAACCTCCTGAAGACCGGTAATCTGCTGGCCCAGATGTCTATGGTCGGCGATACTAATGCCACTCCACGTGTACAGGATGCCATTGACTACATCGAGCGTCACTGGAATGACAATAGTGTTGACCCCGGATGGAGAGACGCTAGTGGTCCTCACAAGCAAGCCTGCTTCACGATGATGAAGGGCTTCCAGGCCCTTGGCATCGAGTCCATTACCGTGGGTGGTAACCCGGTCGACTGGTATGATGTCATGTCCACGGCTCTGGTCAACAACCAGAACGCCAATGGTAGCTGGCCATCGGACTATTGGGCTGACACGCAGATGTCCACCTGCTGGGCGCTACTAACACTGGAGAAAGCAGCGCCACCAGCGCTGGCATTACTCCCACCGTTTGCCACTAATGCTACAGGTACTCAACATACCGTTACGGCTAGGTATGAAATAGCCGGTGTGCCGCAGGTGGGTGTGACTATCAACTTTGAGGTTATTGCCGGCCCCAATGCGGGTGAGAGTGGCACTGATGTTACGGATTCCAATGGTGAGGCTACCTTCACCTATACTGGTAGTGGTGGTGTTGGTACCGATACCATCCGAGCCACGGCCGTTGACCAGTCGGGTAACCCGCTGATCTCCACCCAGGCGACTAAAGTTTGGGAGGAAGGACCGGGTCCGGGTCCGCAGGTACCCAGTATTAGCGGTTGGGGCATCGCCATCGCCGCGATACTACTGCTGGCGCTAACACCGCTGGCCTTGAGAAGGCGGAAATCTTCGGCTGCCAGCCGTTAAGGACTAACTAAAGACAATCAACAGGAAACCCCGAGCCACACCGCTCGGGGTTTCTTATTAGGAAGTGGTATAATAGGGGACTCGAATGAAAATAGAAAACGGCGCAGACAAACAACCGGCAGACTGGCTGAAATTCCTGCGGCACCATTGGATTACCATCCGCTCCTGGCTGCTCTTCGCGGCCACACTCGGCTTATGGCTTATTTGGTACCCGGTCATCGTCCGTACCGGCGCACTCGACGGACTGCTGCTGTTCAATGCCCGGCTGACCGGTGACGCCCTCAATTTGCTGGGCGCCGGCGTTCAAGTGTATGATACTGTTATTACCTCAGCCCTCTTTACTCTGAGGGTAGGTCATGAGTGTACGGCGGTGGTGCCCGCCGTCATCCTGGTCTGCGCTTTGATCGCCTACCCCTCACGCCTGAAATACAAACTGGTCTGTGCCGTCATCGGAATTCCGGTGCTCTTCGCCCTTAACCTGGTACGCCTGGTTACCCTGTACTATATCGGAGTCTTCATCCCTGACTTCTTTGAGATAGCCCACTTCTTCATCTGGCAGTCCGTGATGATCCTGGCCGTGGTTGCTATCTGGCTCTTGTGGGTAGGAAAGGTGGCCAATGTCCGGCCGGCGTAAACTGCTCATCTTTGTCGGGAAGACACTCCTTTTCATCGTGGTGCTATCTATCATCTGGCTATTCCTGGCTCAGGCTTACACCCGTCTGCTGGTGGCCGTAGCCAATGGGGTAGCCCCCTCTCAGATCACTCTGACGGCTGAGCAAAGCTCGGTTATTATTCATAATCAGGCGGTGGGTACTACCGCTGTGGACAGCCTCCCCTTTCAGGGGGGCCTGGTGATGTTGCTGGCCCTGATACTGGCTACTCCTGGTTTGAAGCTAAAATGGCGACTGGTTTACCTGGTAGTCGGCGCGGCCATCACCTTTGTCATCCACATAATCGGCATCGTCATCATCGCTATTAATGCCAGGGAGACACGGCCGTTAATAGTGCTGTTCGCCTCAGTCGGCGTTGATCTCTTCCCGGTGCTCATCTGGGCGGCCCTTTCCGCCCGGTACTGGTGGCCGGGACTGCAGTCCCCAGACCGGACCCCGATTGAGAACAGTCAGGCGTAACCTGTCCTCGAATACCCATAGTTCAAGGTTAGATATAATTTGTTATAATGGTAAAAGGGTTGTGCTCCGGCGGCGAATTCCTTTTACCCTTTTTCTGCAAGTTTTCTTTTACTCGAAATACTGCCGGCAATAACAAATACCGTCTCTTCAATTTATCCGATTTGGCCACAGGTATTATATCCTCTAAAGAATACAGGGCCGAACCTCTCCGCTAGAGGCCGACCCTGCATTGATGGCTAATTTAGCAATGCTATTTAGGGCTAAGTTTTATGCTCAGAGCATCCGCAACACCTTTACCATAGGCTTTATCAGCCTTCAAACAGTTGCCGATGTGTCTGATTTTAACTTCCTTCGGTGCATTGCCTAGTGCCCGGGCGGTGTTTTCGAAGAGTACTTTCTGTTGCTCAGGTTTCATCAGCCGGAAGAGTTTTCCTGGTTGAGTATAGTAATCATCATCATCCTCACGGAAGTTCCATCGGTCAGCCGGGCCTTCTAATTTGAGCGGGGGCTCGTCAAAACCCGGCTGTTCCTGCCAGTTACCGTAGCTGTTTGGTTCATAACCGGGAGTGCTTCCCTGGTTGCCATCAACCCTCATAAGACCGTCACGGTGGAAGCTGTTAATGGGGCAACGCGGTGCATTAACTGGTATCAGGTGATGATTAACGCCTAGTCGGTAACGCTGTGCATCGCCGTAGGAGAAAAGCCTGCCCTGCAACATCTTGTCCGGGGAAAAGCCGATTCCCGGAACGATGTTGGCCGGATTGAAAGCCGCCTGTTCAACATCAGCAAAGTAGTTTTCCGGGTTGCGGTTGAGTTCAATGAATCCTACCTCAATCAGCGGATAATCCTTGTGATACCAAACCTTGGTAAGATCAAAGGGGTTGTAAGGCATCTTGGCGGCGTCTTTTTCCGGCATGATCTGAAAATACATCGTCCAGCGGGGATAATCGCCTTTCTCGATGCTTTCGTACAAGTCACGCTGGTGGCTCTCGCGATCCTTACCTATTATTGCTTCGGCCTCTTGGTCGGTAAGGTTCTTGATACCCTGCTGTGTTTTCAGGTGGAATTTGACCCAGAACCTCTCGTTCTTAGCATTAATGAGGCTGAAAGTATGGCTGCCGAATCCATGCATGTGCCGGTAAGAATACGGGATGCCGCGGTCGCTCATGACAATGGTCACTTGGTGCAGGGCTTCGGGTAATGACGTCCAGAAATCCCAGTTGTTCTTGGCGCTTCTCATGTTTGTGTGGGGATCACGTTTGACAGCGTGGTTAAGGTCGGGGAATTTGAGCGGGTCGCGCAGGAAGAAGACCGGTGTATTGTTGCCGACCAGATCCCAGTTGCCTTCTTCGGTATAGAACTTGATAGCGAAACCACGGATATCGCGCTCGGCGTCAGCGGCACCGCGTTCACCGGCAACGGTAGAAAAGCGAATGAAAAGGTCGGTCTTTTTACCAACTGCAGAAAAAATCTTAGCTTTGGTATAACGAGTAACATCCTTAGTAACAGTGAATGTGCCAAAGGCGCCGGAACCTTTGGCGTGCATGCGGCGCTCAGGTATTACTTCCCGGTCAAAGTGTCCCAGTTTTTCCAGGAACCAGACGTCCTGCAGCAGGGCAGGGCCTCGGGGACCGGCAGTCATAGTGTTCTGATTATCTACGACAGGTGCGCCGGCAGCAGTGGTCAGCTTCTTTTTCTGTTCATTCTTTTTTGGCATATCCTCCTCCTTTAGTAATTTTTATGTTCCCGATTACTGGCAGTCTTTACACAAGCCACGGAATTCCATTTGGTGATGTGAAACAGTGAAACCGGTTTTTTTAGATACTCTCTTATTAAGTTCTTTGTCAACAGGCTCATCCAGATCAAAAACCCGTCCGCATTTCTCGCACCTGAAGTGGTAATGGCTCTCCCGTTTCGCCTCATATCTGCTCTGTGTACCATTAATGTTAAGTGCCGATATTGCCTTATCTTCCTGCAACACCTGCAGGTTTCGATAGACAGTTCCCTTACTGATGTTTGGTAAGTCTTTTCTGACGTCATCGTATATCTGGTCAGCTGTCGGATGAG
Organism: Dehalococcoidales bacterium; assembly: GCA_028711795.1. GTDB lineage: Bacteria > Chloroflexota > Dehalococcoidia > Dehalococcoidales > JAQTRN01 > JAQTRN01. The sequence continues at coordinate 4,337 of JAQTRN010000095.1, forward strand.
ACCTGGTGTTTCTCAGGACTTTGAGGATGACTTCTCTCTGTTTAGTATCTCTTCTCATATATCAGTACTAATTCCTAATACTAATAATAACTGTAAAAGATGACAATGTCAATACTTTTTGAGGGACAGACTTATTATCCTTATAATAAGCCACAAAAGGCTACTTTAAGACTTTATCCGGCGGAGACAGGATAATATGCTCACTTGATGTAAAGGAAAGTAGCCTATTTGTAGAGCAAAATGTTCACTAAATGGAGCCGAGGTATCAATACGTAGTACTGGAAAAGAGTTCGATTTAGTTTTTAGCTTCAGCATTTAAAATTGAGCCTTCTTCAAGAAACCCAATCTACGAAAAAGCGACAACTGGTATTATCACTTAATCATCGGGATCAATGTTCTACTCTAGGGTGGTAGCATATATGAGTGTGCATAGGCAGTATCAATAAAGGATGTTTTCATAAGTGACTACCTGACGAACGAGATTTCATGGGAGCGAGGCAGTACATGGCCCAACCCATATATTGGCGTTGGAACTGTAAATAATCATCCTGGTCAGTACGGAAATGCTTGAATACCTGTTCATAGTCAGTGTGGGTGGGATTTTCTTCGAGC
>JAQTRN010000096.1 GCA_028711795.1 Dehalococcoidales bacterium
CCCAACACTTACTGGTCGCAAAGTCTCCAACGGTTAACCCTGGCGCCAAAACTACTCCCGCTATCTTCACCCGGATAGCCCGGCGCCCATCCTCTGTGGGACACCTGCCTTCTACGCCTTTATCCAGCAGACCGACTAGATGTGCCATAGTACCACTAACCAGCCGGTCTGCTCAGTGTGACTCCTTCACCCGTCCTAGATACCGAGATAAGCCTTTCTCACATCCGGATGACGCAGTAATTCTTTCCCGGTACCCGTCATGACCATTTCACCTACCTGAAGCACATAACCCCGGTCCGCCAGCCGCAGGGCCATGCGCGCATTCTGCTCTACCAGGAGAATGGCAATCTTCTGTTTCCTGATGTGGTCAATAGTTTCGGCGACATGCTCTACCAGCACCGGACTGAGACCGAGAGACGGCTCATCCATCAGTAGTATCGACGGCTTAGACATCAGTCCGCGAGCGATGGCCATCATCTGTTGTTCGCCCCCGCTCAGCGTGCCGGCCATTTGTTTGTTCCTTTCCTTGAGAATAGGAAAGAGATTATATACCTGTTCGTAGGCCTCAGCGATCTCCTTCTTGTCATGACGCAGATAGCAGCCAACTTCGAGGTTCTCCTTCACCGACATGCCGGCAAACACTAACCGGCCTTCAGGTATCTGGATTACACCCATCTGGACGATTTTATGGGGAGCCAAGCTGCTGATCTTGACGCCATTATACTCAATGGTTCCAGAGCGTAGCGGCACCATTCCAGATATAGTATTGAGCAGGGTCGATTTGCCGGCGCCGTTAGCCCCGATCAGGGCCACCAGCTCACCATCCCCGACTTCCAGCGACACATTTTTTAGAGCCCGAATACCTCCATAGCCTGCGTCAATCTTATTAATCTTCAGCATAACCCCTCCCCAAATAGGCTTCAATCACCTGACTATTCGTGGATATCTGCTGAGGATTACCCTCAGCCAGTTTCTGGCCATAGCTCAGCACCATAATTTGCTCGCAGGTGCTCATAATAGCCTGCATATTGTGTTCTACTATGAAGATGGTAACACCGGTATCCCGTACTCTCTTGACCACAGCCATAGCCGCCATCGTCTCCGACGGGTTCAGCCCGGCCACGGGTTCGTCCAGCATAAGCAGCTTGGGCTCACTCGCCAGCGCAATACCCATACCGGCGATAGCCCTCAGGGCATAAGGCAAATCCCGTACTCGCTGCTCCCTTCTATCGAGCAGCCCCAGCAGTTCCAGAATTTCCAGAGACTTTTCCCGGCTCGACTCATCTTCCCGGCGGGCACGCGACGTCATGAATATGGCGTCAAAAAGATTGGACTTCGTCCGGCAGTGCCGACCGATAATCACGTTGTCCAGTAGCGTCAGGTTAGGGAACACCTTACTGCCCTGATACGTCCGGCCTAACCCCCTGGCGGCAATGGCATACGGAGGCAGGCTGGTAATATCTTCTCCCCGGAAGGAGACCTGCCCCTCTTCATTTTTGTATACCTTGGATATACAATTGAACAGAGTCGTCTTCCCCGAGCCGTTGGGGCCAATCAGACCGAAAATAGCACCTTCCTCGATTTCAAAACTGACCTGGTTGACGGCCACCAAACCACCAAAGCGTTTCGTTACATTCTTACACTCTAAGATTTTCATGTTTAACTATACCTCCGCACGCTTGGCTCTTCTGGCCTGTCTCCGGGCTCGCATATCTTCAACCGCACCCATGATGCCCCGCGGGGCATAGATGATGACCGGGATCAAAATAGCCCCATAGACGATGAAGATATAGTCCTTCAGGGGAAGCAATACCTCCGGAAGGATAGTAAGGATCGTCGTGCCTAGTATCGGGCCCCAGATGGTGCCAAAGCCGCCGACGGCTAACATAGTCAGCACCGTCATAAAGTTGGCCATGGAAAAGTCCTGGGGGCAAATGTAGTGCATGTAAGGGGCATAGAGAGCACCGGCAATACCACCGAAGAAAGCAGATATCATAAAGGCCGTCAGTTTGTACTGCGTCGTATTAATACCGGTGGTCAGAGCCAGGTCCTCGCCCTCACGTATCGACACAAAAGCCCGCCCGGTACGTGACTTGACTACTCGTAGTACCACGAAGAAAGTAACCGCCGCGAAGAATATCATCAGGTAGGCGTAGTTTATCTTTTGTGTAAAATCAATTCCCCACAACGGAATATGAGGCACATCGGGAATGCCATCCGAGCCGCCGGGCATGCCATTGAGCCAGATCAGACTCATCAACTGGGAGATTGCCAGTGTGCCAATCGCGAAGTATGTCCCTCTCATTTTCAGAGTGGGAATACCGATGAGCAGACCGAGCAACATAGCTACGATACCGGCCAGGAAAAAGGTTATCCAGTAATTGACTCCAGCGTACATCACCAGGATTGTAGAAATATAAGCGCCGGTGCCCATAAAAGCGATGTGCGCCAGGTTTGATTGCCCGGCGACGCCGGTAATCACGTTGTAGCTCATTGACAGGATACTAAAAATGGCGATGATGATAAGCAGGTGTAAATAATAACCACCACCGGTTATACCATTCAGAAATTGAGGAATAAATACCGCCGCCGCCAGTGCCACTACCGCAATAATAATACCTTTGAGAAAGTTACCCCGTTTTTGCTCTTTAACTTTTTCTGCCACCAACTTATTCCCTCCCTAACAACCCTTGCGGTTTCAGGTAAAGGGTCAGTATTAACCCGATATAGCCAACCACGCTGGTCCATTCCATCCAGAGGTAGCCCGCGAAAAAGCTCTCCGCCAGCCCCAGGAGGTAGCCTGCAATAACCGCGCCTTGCAAGCTGCCCAAGCCGCCAATGATAATTACTACCAGAGACCTGATGTTCATACCCGCACCCATCGTCGGGAAGAGCATCAGCAGTGGCCCGATAAGCGAACCGCAAAGACAGGCGATAACGGTGCCGATGATAAAGGCAAGGTTAGTAGTCCTGGGCACGTTAATCCCGACCAGATTGGCCGCCCTACGGTTGCTGGTAGTAGCCCGCATACCCTTACCCACCCGCGTGTAATAGAGGATCCACATTAGCAGCCCCAATACGACGAGGGCCGCCACCACTACTATGATGCGCTGGTCAGAAATCACGATGGGACCTATCTGCCTGGGGTCGAGGTAGGGGGTCTTCAATGCTCTGGGATACCCTGTCCAGATGAAAGTGCCGCCTTCCTGCATCAACATCACCAGGCCCAAAGAAATAATGAACATGTTCATCCGGGGTCTCCCGTATACCGGGCGGAAGGCATAAGTCTCCACCACCCAACCCAGCACTATTCCAGCTATCATGGAGACAAGCACCCCGAGCCAGTAGTTGGCGACAAACTGATTGATGAACATCCAGGCGACGTAGGCTCCAATCATGTAGAACTCGCCGTAGGCAAAGTTGATCAGACGGACGATGCTGTACATCATGCTTAGCCCCGTTGCCAGGATAACAATAGTTGATCCCTGGACAATACCGTTGACGAATATTTGAATAAAGAAATCCATCTACAACTATTCCCCTCCTTAATTAGCTAAACTATATATCTGCCCGCCCTTACCAGCTACGACCTGCTCCTGCTGGAGCAGCCAGTCCAGGCAGGCTTCTTACCTGAGCCTCGTAAACAAAAAACCTATTTCCACCACTTGTTTCAGACCTGCCCCCCCACCCATTACCACCACCATTCAAGACTCCCAGAGTCCCTTTTAAAATGCCGAAGGGCTTAGAAGCACACCTCACCCGTCGGAACTTCTAAGCCCTCTAATTTGTCCTGTTCCCCAGTCAAATTCACATCGGGATACCTTTGGAGCATCGCTATTAGTCCACCCACATAAAAGGCCTTTCCAAATAAAGAATGGTTACTTATACAACAGAAAGAAGATACTGTCAATACCTGGGCTGTCGTTTTTTATACCACCAAAACAAGATGCTTGTCAATACCTATAATTGACAGGTAGCTGAGATGGCCCTAAGCTAAGAATATATGCCGGGACCAGGCGAATCCTACTCGAATACCGGCTATGCTGGCAAACCAGAAAACAGCAAAATGGAGGGAATATGCTCAGTGTCAAGGAAGCTATCGAGAACAGAAGAAGCATCCGCCGTTTTCTTCCGGATGATATACCTGATGACCTGATAAAGCAAATATTAGAGGCGGCGAGGCTGGCGCCATCGGCCAGTAACCGTCAGCCGTGGCGCTTTCTGGTAATCAGAGCCAAGGAAACTAAAAGAGAATTACGGCATATCTGTTTGGACCAGCATTTTATTGAGGAAGCACCGGTTGTCGTCGTTTGCTTCGGCGATCTCGATATGTATTCAAAGACGGCCAGAAGGCAGCGCCGGCGCGAGATGCTCTCCGCCGGCGTCTCGGCGACAGCGTCAGGCCGCTTCGCTGATCCAGCCTACATCGCGCACCTGGAGCTACTGCCCACTCCACCCCGCGAGCAATTATTAACGCCGGTTACAGCTAACGCTTATATCGCCATTGACCATCTGGTGCTCATGGCCACCGCCCTGGGACTGGGTACCTGCTGGGTAGCCGGCTTCGAGGATGCGACGGCTATCAACCGCCTCTTTGACCTGCCGGACAACCTGGTCCCGCTCGTCGTAGTACCAATAGGTTACCCTGCCGGCAAGATACCGCCCCCACGACCTCGCCGTAGCCTGGAAGACATATTATTCAAAGTAGGTCCACTCACTGAAGAGGATAGCCCTCATTTGACCACCACCACCCAAAAGCCAAATCAGCCAGGATGAGACTGCCGGCGGTAATGACACATCAGAGCAGCTAGCTTGATGGCCTGTACCAGACTGGACGGGTCAGCCGTACCCTTACCTGCCTTGTCAAAGACCGTACCGTGGTCCACGGAAGTCCGGATGATGGGTAAGCCCAGGGTGACATTGACTCCCTGA
>JAQTRN010000097.1:0-3486 GCA_028711795.1 Dehalococcoidales bacterium
AAGGACAGACTGACTTCGTCAGTAATATACACATTGCCGATCGTTCGGGGTAGGACAAACCTTATTTTACCCTGTGATATCTTTTTATCGTGTTTCATTGCCTGGATAATTCCGGGTATGGATAAGCCCGGCAGTCTTACCGGCAGGCCCGCTCTGGCGATGAGACTCTTGAGGCGGACAAGTTCGCTACTTTCCAGTATTTTTAACTGGTTGGCGATGCTACCGGCGCCTATCATCCCCAAAGCCACCGCTTGGCCGTGACTCACGGCAAAATCCGAGGCGGACTCAATGCCGTGCCCGATGGTATGTCCCAGATTCAGGATGTTCCTTATACCCAGGTCCCGCTCGTCCCCGGCGACCACTTCCGCCTTGATTTGGGACGACCGGAAAATAATTTCCTCCAGTAACCCCTCGTCCCTGGCTTTTATCCGTTCGAGGCCATTTTCGAGTAACTCGAAGAATCCCCCGTCCCGGATGACGGCGTATTTGATGATTTCGGCCAGACCATCGCTGAACTCCGCGGGTGTCAGGCTCTTCAGAATGTCGATGTCCGATATTACCAGTCTCGGCTGATAGAAAGCGCCGATCTTGTTCTTTAGCTGGCCGAAGTTGACGGCCACCTTGCCGCCGATACTGCTATCGACCTGCGCCAGTAGCGTGGTCGGTACCTGCACCAATGGTACTCCCCGAAGATAGGTTGCCGCCACAAAACCCGTCAGGTCCCCAATGACGCCGCCGCCTAGAGCCAGAATGGGTGTCTGCCTTTCGGCGTAGGCGTGGCTCAGTTCCTGGTACAGCCGGCCAGCGGTCTCCAGCGATTTCTGCTCTTCTCCTTCCGGGACCGGTAAGGTGGTCACTTTGAATCCGGCTTCGGTCAAGCTCCGCTCCAGAGTGCTGCCGTACAGATGCCTCACCGTGGGGTCAGTGACAATGACCGCCTTACCGGTGAGGCCGATTTCCCGTAAATACCGGCCGGCCTGGGCCAGCAATCCGGCACCGATCAAGACCTGATAGCTATTGTTGCCCAGATTCACCAGGACTTTCTTCATTGGCTACTACCTAGTTCTGCTTTTCTCAGAGGTTATCAGCCGGTTGATTTGTTTGCAGGTGTCAATTATACTTTTCAGTTCGTCGGGTGTGATCTGCTGTTGCGCATCGACCAGTGCTTCCGCCGGATTATAGTGTACCTCAATCATTAACCCGCTGGCCCCGGCGGCGATGGCCGCACAGCTCATATCATAGATAAGGTCCCGGCGGCCGGTGGCATGGCTGGGGTCGGCGATGATGGGCAGGAAGGTCTCCTTCTGGATGGCTGGTATCGAGGCCAGGTCGAAAATATAACGGGTGTAGCTCTTACCTTTGCCCATCGGGACAATGCCTCGCTCGCAGAGGATGACGTCCTTATTACCCTCGGCGGCGATATATTCGGCGAAGGACAGGTACTCTTCAATGCCGGCGCCAAAATGCCTTTTCATTAAAACCGGCTTGCCTTTCCGGGCTACCTGCGTCAGCAGGTCCTGGTCATACATATTCCTGGCCCCTATTTGAATTATATCGACATATTCGGCTACCAAGTCAACCTGCCCTTCCCCTCTGACTTCGCTCACCACCGGTAGCTCGAATTTTCTGCCGGCCTCACGCAGCCAGTCCAAAGCCTCTCCGGCCGCGTCCGGCCCGCCGGCGCCCAGCCCCTGGAAGGAGTGTACCGAACTCCTGGGTTTGAAAACGCCGCCTCTCAAAATGTGAGCCCCGGCCAGCTTGACCTGCTCGGCGATTTTGAAGAGCTGGGCTTTACTCTCGACCGCGCAGGGGCCGGCGATGAAGACCGGCTCCTTACCGCCGATCTCAACCTCTCCGACTTTGATGATGTGTTCCAGCCCCTCTGGCGCGGTGCTGTACTCCCGGCTGATCAGTTTGTAAGGGATATCAACCATTTGGGCTTCCTTGACTCCGGGGAGGACGGCGATGCGGTCGAAAGGTAGTTTCCTTTCATCCCCTACCGGTCCGATAACCGTGCGGTAGGCACCTTGGGACACATCCGCCCGTAGCCCGTAGCTCTCGATTTCTTTCACCACCCGCTTGATCTGTTCTGGCGTAGCGCCGGTTTTCATGATAATCACTGTTGTCCCTCCTCATTCATCAACTATTTATTTTTTCTCAGCTGGCCATTATGGCCCTAAAAACTAAGAACCCTCCGCTCAGGAGGGTTCTTCTTCAAAGTCTTTTAAGTTTAACCGGTAACTAAAAGTCTAAGTTGCTACCTCCCAAGCGCGCTGGCGCTCCGGAAATGTAAAGTAGGCGTAATAGTATCCCCAGGAGGTAAGGCAAACTGACATATCGACTTCTTTGTTACCCATCTTATTTTGGTTTAATATACTATAATAAATTGCCCTTGTCAACAGCGATAATCCGGTTACCCTGTAAACTGCCAGGACGAGGCCCAGGCCGGGTGCTTAGAGACCGCAGCTACCGCAGCTACCAGAGTGACAACTGGCGCAATGGTCGCTGCCCGCCAGCGGGGTGCTCATCCCGTTATCACCCTTGGAGAAGGAAGCAAAAGTCGAGAAAACCCGCTCGGCGTTCTTGCCGCAGTCAGGGCAACAGGTGTGGCCATTTGTCTGTGTCAATGGCCGTAGCACCTCAAATTTCAACCCGCAGTCAGTACAAACATACTCGTATATCGGCATATTTTACCCCTCAACAATATAGTTTAACTCTTATCCTGTTGCCGGGTCAAACTCAATTCACAGTGGTTGCTGCCGAATTACTTTTGACCTGCAGACCGCAAGGTAGTATACTACGCCCAATTAAGGCGTGGCGAAGGCGAATGGACACCAGAGAGCTAACTGATAGATTGGTCTTATGGATACGGGACAGGGTGACCGCCGCCGGCTGTGGTGGTGTGCTGCTCGGTATGAGCGGCGGCATCGACTCCTCGGTTATAGCCGTGCTGTGCCAGCGAGCTTGTCCGGGTAACACGTTGGGCATCCTTATGCCGTGCTATAGCTGCCAGGAAGATGAAGACCATGCTTTGGCGGTAGCCGGTAAATTTGGTATCACCACCAAAACCATAGCGCTGGATTCTATCTTTGATTCTTTGGTGAAGCTATTGCCCGCTAGTGGTGTTGATGCCAGCGCCACCCGTTTGGCCCAGGCCAACCTCAAGGTCCGGTTGCGGATGGTAATCCTCTATTACCTAGCTAATCAGATGAGATTCCTGGTAGTTGGGTCCAGCAACCGAAGTGAGCTTACCCTGGGCTACTTTACCAAGTACGGAGACGGCGGCGTTGATATTATGCCTCTGGGCAACCTGGTCAAGCAGCAGGTACGCGAGCTGGCCAGTTGTCTGGGTATCCCGGAGGTAATCATTGATAAACCCCCCTCAGCCGGATTGTGGCCGGGGCAGACCGATGAAGCGGAAATGGGGCTGAGCTATGCGGAACTCGACCGTTATCTGCTTACCGGTGAGGCGGGCAGTGAAGTGAA
>JAQTRN010000097.1:3586-4915 GCA_028711795.1 Dehalococcoidales bacterium
CGGCTCCATCCTGCCGGAACGGTTCGTGCCGAAAGAGTAAGTCAGAGTAGACTGGCCGGTCCCAGTCTGGCCGGACTGGTAATGGACTCTAGCGCAGGCGGCTGGCGGCGATGAAAACGCCGATGGCCAGCACCAGTAAATCGAAGAGCCAATAGGCCGGAGCCGCCACCGTTTGATAGAAACCCGGCGGCAAAAAGATGCTGAATACATAGCCGACGACGACGGCCGCTCCGCCGATGATGGCCAGACCGGTGCTGCGCTTGTGGTTGACCACCAGGCTGATTACCCACCCGATAGCATAGCCGGTACCCGGCCCGATTACCAGGTTAAGGTAGTAGGACGATATCACTGTCCGGATCGCCCACCAGGCCGCCCCGCAGGCGAGGGCGATGCCCAGACCGGCGCCGATGGCTCTCAGGTAGTGTTTGGCTTCGACGCGGAAAGTAGGCAGTTTGTATAGCCGGGCACAGTCCTGGCACCGCGCTCCTACCGGGGTCTGTACCAGGCACCTGGGACATATCGCCTTACCGCACCGCCCACAGCTCAGGTTAGTCTCAACATCCGGATGAATCGCGCACTTCATTATCGAGACGCTCTTTCCCTCTCTTGCTCCGTTTGTTTTCTGTCCAACCAGGTTTGCCGGTCGCGGATATCCCGGTCAAAAAGCAGGCGGTTGACCAGCAGTTGCTTCCGGGTGGCCGTTGTTGCCAGCGCGCTCGGCGGTACCGTCAGCCGCCGGATAACCACGACCAAGAATACAGCCACGAAACCAAGAGTGACCGGCAATGGCCGCTCGATACCGAAGATATGGGGTAGGAACCAGCTAAATGTGGGTAAAACTGTCACCACTACCAGCACACCCAGAGACAGGTGATGCCAGGGGGCCAGACTGAAAGCAATTACCAGACTGGTCAGACCGAGCCATGGTGACAGTGCAGTAACTACCCCCAGTGCCGTCAGGACGCCACGGCCGCCGCTGAACTTTAGGAAAACCGACCAGTTATGCCCGATGATCGCCGCCAGTCCCGCCAGCACCTGCACCACGACGTCCATACCCAGCAGCCGTGCCAACCAGACTACTATTACTCCCTTGCCCAGGTCGAAGATGACTACAGGGATGACACGCCATACAGAGGTTAACCGCATCAGGTTGGAGGCGCCGACATTACCGGTGCCATATTGCCGGATGTCCACTTTCTTGAACCATCTGGCGGCAATGTAAGCGGCCGGTACCGAACCCAGGAGATAAGCTCCCACTATCAACAATAACGCCTGGACAGTCACCTCTCTCCTTGAATGTTGCCCACTTATATTAGAGCGCGCTGTTTG
>JAQTRN010000098.1 GCA_028711795.1 Dehalococcoidales bacterium
AGGGCAACAATTACGTAGTCCTACTGATACCGCTGACTACCAACTAGTGAAAACATAATATAATATTGAGCACCAAAACTATGGAGGTAAGGAATGAAGGAATTTGTTTGTCTGAAAAGGGTAAGGACCTGCATAATGACGGTTTTATTGCTGCTGACTCTAACAGTAGCGACATCATGTACCGCCAGCCAGACTCAAATGCTTGAGGGCATTCTGCAGAATGTCGACGCCGTTAATGGCAAGATCACAGTGGTCACCAAAGATGGCCGGGTGATGACCATCAACATCGATCAGGGCACCTCGGTACAAACCCAGGAGCGGGAGTTCTTCTCTTGAGGCACTGGACTCGGGGGCTTCGGTCTCTATCGAGGTTGACGATAGTAACAACGCACACCTTATCGCAGCCCAACTGGCCAGAGTGGAAGGCATTATCACCGGTGTCAGTAATAACCAGGTCACAATAATTCCGGAGCGAGGCGGGTCAGCAGTCACGATCACGATCAATAGTGGCACCTCTATTATACTGAAGGATGGACGTGTCGGGGCGCTGACAGACCTCAAAGCCGGTATCAAGGTTGAAGCAAAGTACAATCCACAGACCATGGTAGCACTCAAGGTATATATTGATTCCCAGGAGACGGCCGAGGTAGAAGGCAAAATAACTGCGGTCAGCGCCAGCAGCCTTACCCTGCAGACCGACGCCGGGCGTACGCTCACACTCACTATCGGTAATGCTCAGATTCTGCGTGAGGAAGACCAGCCCGGTATCCCGTCCGACCTGAAAGTGGGCGTGAGAATTGAAGTCAAGTTCGACCCGACCACACAGGCAGCTACCCGAATCAAGGTCAAGATAGCCGACTCGTCATCAAGCTCAGGTGGATATTCCTCAAGCTCAACCGAAGGGCCCAAGGTGGAAGGGACCATCGCCAGCCTGGCCGGAGACACTATTGTCGTCAACGCGGAAAAAGGGGGACAGGTGGTCATTGAGATCGCTAACACCACCCGGATCGAACGGGACGAAAACATGTCGGCCTTACGGAGCGACCTCAAAGTAGGAGTCAGGATTGAAGCTTACTACAACTCCGCTACTCGCGTCGCTTCCAAAATCACTATAAAGAGCCAGAGCAGCAGCTAGACCATCCAGGCCACAATCGCAGCGATCGCTACATCACCAGTTTGATTGTAGTGACCGCTTTTACTCTCCGGAAGGTTACGCCTGAATGAAGTATCGCATCCATCTTGACTCACTAATTACGGGCAGGTAGACTGGTACCACGTATGAAGATTATCGGACTTACCGGTGGTATCGGCAGTGGCAAGAGCACCGTATCCCGGTTCCTCGCTGAGCTCGGGGCGGTCGTTATTGACGCCGATAAGGTAGGACACGAAGCCTTCCTGCCCGGCACACCGGCCTGGCAAGAGGTGGTGGCCGCTTTTGGCAGCCCGGTCCTCGCCCCGGACGGCAGTATCGACCGCAAGAAGCTCGGAGAGGTTGTATTCGGCAACCGGGGTGCCCTATCCAGGTTAAACCGGATAATGCACTCCCGGATGAAGGACCTGGTACAGGCCAGCATTGAGAGGCACCGGCAAGAAGGAGCAGCGGTAGTGGTAATTGAAGCACCGTTGCTGATTGAAGCCGGCTGGGAAACGATGGTCGATGAGGTCTGGACCACGACCGCTCCGGAAGCAGTCAGGCTCCACCGGTTGCAACAACGCAGCGGGTTATCCACCACTGAATCGCTGGCCCGAATTCGATCCCAGATACCTGCCGGGGAGCGGCTAAAACGCACCGACGTAGTCATCAATACCGATTGTTCCCTTGATGAGCTAAAGGCCAAAGTGAAAGAACTCTGGGAAAAGCGTTTAGCCAGCCATCCCTAGTATTTTGAAACTTGCAACTCCTCCAATTTGCCCTTTTTACTCAATCTTAGTTGGTGCTATAATCTTCTCAAAGAGTTGAGAGGGTTAAAGCTATGCAGGATAATCTTTTCAGAATATTCAACGCTATCGCAATCTTCATATTGGGACTTACAAGTTCTGTCATTATCCACGTTTCCCAAATTACTTACACCGCTATTGCTCTCGGAAGAGGGGCAGCCATGAGCAGTTGGGTTACCTCATACCCGTGGAATATGTATGCAGCAGTGGTCTTTGCGCTTGCTTTAGCTTACATTATTTGGTATGCCTACAGACAGTCAAAGAAGGATTTGATTGACGAGCAGAAAAAGAATGATGCGTTAAAACAGGCTGTCAAAGATGGGATAAAAGAAGCTATCACTGAGCTGAAGGAAGAGGGTAAATTATGACTGAAATCATTTGTAAATACTGTCAGTCTGAGAACGTCATCAAGTATGGTAAATACAAAGAGATTCAGTACTATTACTGCAACATCTGCAAGCGTAAGTTCTCCAACCCCGATGCTATCCCTAAGATGCAGTATTCCACGTCCAAAGTAGCTGATGCAATCTCCATGTACTTTGAGGGAATGAGCCTGAAGGAGATAAGGCGCAACTTCATCCAGCAACATAACGACTATATCTCGGACGTGACTGTACTGAATTGGGTTAACCGCTTCACGAACTTAGCCGTGACGGAAGCCGAGAAGTATAAACCTAATGTAGGCTCAATCTGGGTAGCCGATGAGACTGTGCTTGACATAGACGGTAAGAACATCTGGCTATGGGATATTATAGATTCCGAGACCAGATTCCTGATAGCTACTCATATGTCATATACTCGCACCAGTAACGATGCTGAACAGCTTATGAAACAGGCTTACGAGCGAACTGGTAAAATCCCCCGTGTCATCTATACAGATAAGTTGAGAGCCTACCTAGAAGGCATAGAGCGTGTGTTTGGTGCGGACACTACCCATAAGCAGGGTGCTCCGTTTGACGTGGAGAATAATACTAACGAGATTGAGCGTTTTCATGGTACGCTGAAATCACGCACTAAAGTCATGAGAGGGCTACATACGGTAGAGTCGGCTAAAAAGTACCTTGACGGATGGCTGGTACACTACAACTACTTCCGACCACACATGAGCCTGAATGACCAGACGCCAGCTATCGCAGCGGGTGTCCGATTCCCTTTTCGTAATTGGAAAGACGTGTGTGAACAGTCCTACAAGGTCACAGCTAGGATACCAATGGGTGAGCCTGATACCTTGCTTGATGACACTCCCGTTACTAGGGTAGTCCGTAAGACTGTGAAACGCAGAAAACCTGTTAAACTGAAGCGGGAAAGCCCGCCAACCAGTCTTTCAAGATTGAGGATAAAATAGTGTCAAAACAACTAAGATTCAGTAGAACCAATTTGCCCCAAACCGACCCCTGCAATTAGCCACAGGTGTAATTAAATGGTAAAATGGGTACAGAGAATAATATATGATGACTAAAATACTGAAGGTGCTGTTAGCACTGGTTTTGGTCGGCGGCTCTGGTCTGCTGGCGATTAGCTGTAATTCAGAGCTGATGCCAACCCCGACGGAAGAGCCGCCGGCGTACCAGTTAGAGGTCAACCTGCCCGGTGTGAGCTATAAGTTCCCCGTTGACAGTATCGGCAGCCTGATGGCCAAGGTCGACGTATCGTCAGCCGATGGCGCGGTCAAATTGGTTCTGGACAAGGGCACCGTGGTGCGGGATAAGGATGGGAAACCGCTGCAGGTTATCCGGGTGGCTCAGAATACGGTGCAACCGCTGCCATCCGGGGGCGTACAACAGGTGGGACCGGCCTATACTCTGGAGCCGTCAGGGGCGGCTTTTAACCCGTTTCTCTGGCTTACCCTGGGCTACGATCCGGGTAAACTCGGAGAGGGCGTGGAGGAAAGCGGCCTGTATATTGCGTCGCAGAACGGCGGGCAGTGGCATCCTCAATCTTACCGCCGGGTGGATATCCAGAGCCGGTCCGTGACGACTCAGATAACGGGTTCGGCTACCCTGACGATTTTGGGAACGCTGCCGCCAGCGCCACCTCCGGTTGAGGGTAGCGAAGTCGGCAATCTAGCGCCCGACTTTGAGTTCAGGAGTATCGAGGGGACTTACATATCCCTGCGTGATTTCAGCCAAAAGGAATCCCGGCCGATCCTGATCAATTTCTGGCAGACCGGCTGCCCGGGCTGCCTTGACGAGTTGACCAGCATACAGCAAATAGAAGATGAATGGTCAAGCAAGGGTCTGGCGGTATTGACGATCAACGTCGGTGATGCGGTAGAAAAAGTACAGGAGTTAGTGGACAATAATAAACTCTACTTTTCGGTGCTGCTAGATGCCGCAGGAGACCTCGCCGCCAAGTATAATGTGAGCTCATATCCCACAACCTTCTTCATCGATAAACGCGGCGTAATCCAGGTCATCAAGAATGGCGCGTTTCGGGATAAGGCGGAAATGGAAACGAGCCTGCGCAAGATTATTTCCTGACATGATCGGGTTACAGCCCCCGCTAGCTCAGCCAGATAGACTGCCACATCTCTTACCAGTGATCGTAACGTACTCTGGCGGCGTCATACCGGTTAGTGTGAAGCCTTCGCTCCGCCGGATAGCCCAGGGAGACAAGTGACAGTGGTACAATATTCTCCGGCAGGCCAAGCAAAGACTTAATACCGGCCACCCGCCTTTCTATGGGGTAGACACCCAGCCACACGGCGCCGAGACCATTAGCGTGAGCGGCCAGCAGTGTGTTTTCGGTGGCCGCCGAGCAGTCCTGGACCCAGAATCCCCGGCCATCGTCCAGCTCTAAATCACCACAGACGGCGATAGCGCACGAAGCCTGCCGCAACATGCCGGAATATTCATGGTGTTTCGGGATTTCGCTAAGTGTCTGCCGGTCACTGATGACGACGAAATACCAG
>JAQTRN010000099.1 GCA_028711795.1 Dehalococcoidales bacterium
GCTTGAAGAATATTCAGAACGCTTCAGCCGCGAGTCAGCCAAATGGGTTATCGACGAAGAATTCAAGAACTACACCCGTCTTGCCCTAATCGATACCGGGGCTTACGACCCGGCGGAATATCGCGAATATGCCCGGGCTAATGCCGCCTTCCTCGGTATTGCCTTTGAAGAGATAAAAGGCTCTCTGGCCTTCTTCAAAAAAATAGCCGCCGGACAGTGGAGCGAGGACGAATTCATCATCCTGCAACCCGGCGAAGAATTTACCCAGGAGATGTTTTTCTCCCTCATTACCGCCAGAGTTCCCTCTATATGACATATCCTGAACCATTGAACCAGCAGTAAAAGCCTGATGAAATCATTGGCTGAAAAAGATAGCCACTGGAATAGATTACCCGGAGGAGATGAGAATGATCCCGATTGCAGCTCCAGTCATTGATGAAGCGACCATTAACGCGGTGGCGAATGTCCTCAGATCAGGGATGTTGACCCAGGGGGCAAAGGTCGAAGAGTTCGAAACAGCCTTCGCTGCCTATATCGGTACCAGGTACGCCATCGCTACCACCAACGGCACATCAGCGCTACATATCGCTCTGCTGGCGGCGGGTATTGGCCCCGGTGACGAGGTTATTACTACCCCCTTCAGCTTCGCTGCCAGCGCCAATTGTATCCTGTTTTGTGGGGCCAGGCCGGTCTTTGCTGATATCGATGAGCCGACCTTGAACATTAGTCCCAACCTGATACGCAACCGGATAACCCCAAAAACAAAGGCTATTCTGCCGGTACATCTCTATGGCCAGCCCTGTGACATGAAAGAAATCATCAAGATATGCGGCGATAGCAACCTCATTCTGATCGAGGATGCCTGCCAGGCGCACGGCGCCGAGTATGGCGGGAAGAAAGCGGGGTCTTTCGGTATCGGCTGCTTTTCTTTTTATCCGACCAAGAATATGACCACCGGAGAAGGCGGCATGGTCACCACCGATAATGAGGCTGTAGCGCAAAAGGCACGAACGCTGCGCAATCATGGCCAGAGCGAGAAGTATATTCACCAGTCCCTGGGCTACAATTACCGTCTGACCGATATTGCCGCGGCAATCGGCATTCAGCAGTTGGGGAAACTGGACGAATCCAATAGCCGGCGAATTAGCAACGCAGCTTTTCTCACAGAAAGCATCAGCCATATTCCGGGGATATTACCACCCACGATTGCTGCCGGCCGAAAACACGTTTTCCACCAGTACACTGTCCGGGTCACCAACAGCTTCGGGCTGTCACGGGACGAAGTACAACACAAGCTGGGGGCTAAAGGAGTGGGTACGGCCATCCACTATCCCCGGCCGATACATCAGCAGCCGTTTTACCGGCAACTCGGCTATAATGACCGCCTGCCCGTAGTAGAAAAGGCAGCCAGCGAGGTGTTGTCCCTGCCAGTACACCCGAGAGTGACCCCGGCGGACCTGCAGACTATCGTTCAGGCTCTGGGGGAGCTTTCCGGATAATATCCACTCTTCCGGAGAAAGAACTTGACGGTCTCTGCCAGTCCTCGCTCCAGACTCCATCGTGGGTCGTAACCAATGGCCCGCAAGCAGGCAATATCGGCCAGGCTGTGCCCGATGTCTCCCGGTCTCCGTTCCATATGGACGGGGTCAATCCGGCTGCCGACCAACCCGGTAATCAGCTTTGCCAGATGAACAATGGAAACCCCCTCGCCACTACCAACGTTCAAAACACCGGTCGTGTTGCTCTCGGCCGTTAGAATACTGGCCCTCACCACATCTTGGACGAAGACAAAGTCCCTCGTCTGCCGGCCATCCCCGAAGATAACCGGCGGGTCTCCCTGAGAAACCCGCGTGATAAACGCGGGAATGACTGAAGCATACTGAGAAGCTGCGTCCTGCCCGGGACCATAGACATTGAAAAACCTCAGACAGACAGTCGGTAACCCATAGATCCGACAAAAGACCCGGCAGTAATATTCGCCGGCCAGTTTGGTCGTGGCATAAGGGGAATGTGGGTCAGGTAAGGTTTCCTCTTTCGCAGGCAAAGCCGGAGTGTCACCATACACCGCCGCCGATGAAGCATAGACCACTTTCTTGACACCGTTATCGCGAGCGGCCAGCAGGACGTTGAGCGTTCCTTCGATATTGGTTTCATTAGTGCTTAGCGGGTTCTGGATACTCAGTGGGACACTGGAGACCGCCGCCAGGTGGAAAATATATTCGACACCCTGAAAAGTCTTTTGCAGCAAAGGTAAATCGGTAATACTGCCGTGGACAAAATCCGAGCGGCCTGTCTGGAGCAAGGGGTCTATGTTGACCATTTTACCGGTGCTGAGGTTGTCCAGGATAGTCACCTGATAATCACGATTGACCAGCTCCTCCGCCAGATGGGAGCCAATGAAACCGGCACCACCGGTAACGACCGCTCGCTTCATCCGCCCTCTCCCCCGGGATTTCTGGCAACCCCCACCACTGCTTTAGCTTTCGCCCTGTGCCCGGTCTCGGTAACCAATAAGAAAAGCCCTCCCGAAAGCGCATAGCCGCCAAAGCCGCAGAGTATTCCCGGTAAGACCAGACTGATACCGGCCAGCGGTGGCACAAAAAGCGAGAAAAGGAAGCCGCCGGTATACCCGGAGGCCATGATGAGGCCGAGGAGTGAACCGGCCCGCATGATACCGACACCGGGCAATTCCATCGGTACGGCCACAATCAGCCCGACGCCGCCGGCGAACAGACCCCAGGCCACCGCCGCCACCCAGATCCAGGGCGATGGCAGCAAAAAACAGAGGAACATGCCGGTACCGCTGATAATAGTGCAGACAGTAAAGACGATACGCCTCAAACCTAACTTATCAGAGAGAGCCGGGAAGATCAGGCTGCCCGCAATATATGTCCACAGGACCGAAGAAACGACGAAGTTAGCCTGAAACTTGGACCATCCCGCCTCTTCCAGCAAGAAAGGAAGTGTCCCCGAAGCTCCAACCCACCCACCCATAAAGAGGAAGTAGACCACACTCAAAATCCAGGAATCTCTCAGCCGGAACAGTGAGACAAACCCAGTCATGATATTGGGGTGTGTTACTGGAGCCGATAGCTCTCCGCCGGTCGTGTTAGGCAAAGCCACGTCAGTGGTATCTATTTTGCGCTCTTTAATGGTAAACAGCCAGATAATACCAATAATCACCGTCAGTAGCCCACACAGAAAAGTTACCTGGCGCCAGCCACCCAGCAGTGATGACACCACCGTACCGCTAACCATCAAGGATACCGCTGAGCCGGCGCCGGCGATGAAAAGATAACCGCTCATCGCGGTCCCCATCTGGTGAGGCGGGAACCAGGTAGCCACTGCCTTGGGTAGATTCACGGCGGCTAAAGCAGACACGCCACCGTAGAGAGCCATAGTCACCACCAGTACCGGGAAGTTGCCGGACAGCCCGCGCAGCGCGCCCATAACACCGGCCAGAATAATACCCACGCCGCAGACCAGGCGGGTACCATAGCGGTCGCATAAGACACCGCTGGGTATGGACATCACCGCCGCCGCCAGTGGGATCATCCCCCAGGCGGTAAACAACTGCGCCATACTCCAGCCAGTAGTCTGTGCTATCTCGTAAAAGAGCCCGGCCATACAATACCAGGACAGGCCAACGGCAAAAAAACTGCCCAAACCACTCAGCAGCAGAACATACCACCGATAGGTAGCCGGCCTAATTCCCGTCCCCTGGTCCATAAACTCCATTCCAGTCACAGCATTTCCAGATCGGCGTCACCCACACGGCTTGGTCGGGTCTAAACCTCCATCACCAAAGCCGGCATACACTTTAGACAGTCGAGCCAGAACTGTCAAGCGTAATGATGGCACGAACGGTGCCCTCTTGCCAAATACACTGGTGCCCGCTATACTGAAGTCGACTATGGCAGAGAAAAAGCCCGTGATCAGCATCGTGGTGCCGGTCCTTAATGAAGAGGCATTACTGGCTGACTGCCTGCGTTCGCTCCAGAACCAGGACTATACCGGTCACTACGAAATCATCATCGTTGACAACGGGAGCACCGACCGTTCCATCAGCATCGCTCAGGAATACGGCGTCAGGGTATTATACTCTCCTATAAAAAGAAATGTATTCACCGCCCGGGAATATGGCGCCCGGGCCACCCGCGGTGACATCGTCGTCCAGGCTGACGCCGACACTATTTATCCCAGGGACTGGCTTACCCGGATTACCCGGCACCTCAACAGCCATCCTGAGGCAGTGGCGGTAGCGGGTACTTTCAAATATAGGGCCCCAACTAACTGGGCGAGGGTAGAATATTTCCTGCGACACCTGGCCGCTATTTTCACCATCATAATCTTTGGCCGGCCATTCCTTGTATCCGGGGCCAATTTCGCCTTCCGCAAACGCGCCTTCGTCCAGGTCAACGGCTATGACCAGAGCCTGTTCGCTCCCGACCAGTATGGCATTGTCACCCAACTTAGCAAAGCCGGAAAGATACTTTACGACCGGAAACTGTCTGTAGCCACGTCCTCGCGCCGTCGGGCCGATAAGTCATTACTAAGACTCACCGGCGACGTCCTGCGGAACTTTAGCTTCGGTATTGGCCGTTTGCTTAAGGATTATGTCAAGCATTCTCTGAAGAGAACCCCGGAAACACGAGCCCGGCGCTGGTCACGCCGTAGATTACTACCAACACTAGCCGGCACTATCGTGTTCCTGATGATAAGCCTCATTACCTATGGCTACTTCCTGCCATCATCACAGGTCTTCGGGAAGGTCTACTACAAAGGTGACACCACGCATAAAGTAGTCGCCCTGACTTTCGATGACGGTCCCAACGAACCCTACAC
>JAQTRN010000100.1 GCA_028711795.1 Dehalococcoidales bacterium
ATGGTTGATCCATCGTTATCATATCTTAAGGAACGACAATGCGCTACTTGATGGCATCACTTGTTGTGCTCAGTTTGGCTGTAACTGGCTGTGCCTCGCCAACCGTAACTCAAAGCAGCCTGCCTCGGGCTGAAAATACAACTCTGCCCAATTTGGCAACGCCAAAGATTACCCCTATCTCGTCCATTGTACCTACGCCGTCCACACTATCGCCACTTACTGCACCGCCGCCGAATTGGACTACTTCAGTTACAACATCATATCCAGCAACAAATCAGGTTACGCCCGCGACTTCAACTGAAGGCGTTGAAACATCCAGGGACATTGGGGCCGTTTTCCCACCTGGCGCCGTGCAGTTAAAAGACACCTCCTTCGTCCCGGTGATAACCCGCGATCAGGCGATCGCCATCGCCAGAATATTCCCTCATGGTTCAAATTGGGCCAAGACAGACTTGCCCGCGGACGCAACAGTTTCACTCTTCACCGGACAGTCGAT
Source organism: Dehalococcoidales bacterium (assembly GCA_028711795.1). Lineage (GTDB taxonomy): Bacteria > Chloroflexota > Dehalococcoidia > Dehalococcoidales > JAQTRN01 > JAQTRN01. The sequence goes on from JAQTRN010000100.1 coordinate 497, forward strand.
TGGAACGCCGACCCGTTCTCCATATTACGCGAGTGATTTGAAGGTATGGATCGTGGTCGTCAAGAACGGGTTTAGCTTTGCGGGGCCAGTACCCACTGACCCGGCGACCACACCACGTCTGTATCAGAACGTTGCCAGTGTTATCATTGACGCGACCACAGGCGAAGTTATTTACGGTGCCATAGGTGGGAGGCTAGTTAACTAGACAAACCTGAGCTCGGCTTGTTGCAATACAGATAAATCTTGATAAGCGGTCCTAACCCGCCGAAATACATGCGCTCAGATAAAGCGCCATAAGAAAGGAGAACCTGTATTGAAAGGCATAACAGTCGTCTTGCTGATGATTTGTGCAATGGTTCTCGCCTCATGTTCTGCGCCAAAACCTCAGATATCGGCAACCGATACAGGTCGATGGGAAATCTATACCGATGGTAATCAAGTCCAGGACTTGTTGTCATCCGGCAACGATTTATGGTCGGCCACCCAGGGCGGGTTGGTCAGGTGGGATACACAGAACGGGACATATCGGAAATACACCACTGCCGACGGATTGATCGACAATAGGGTGCAGTCCCTGGCTCAAGATAAGCAAGGTAATCTTTGGTGCGGCACGCTTGGCGGAGTGAGCAGCTTCGATGGCACTGACTGGCAGAACTTTACCACGAAAGACGGCCTGTCAAGTGACTCTATAATATCGATCACCGTTAATAACCGGGGAGAGGTCGCGGTAGGAGCACTTGATTCCAGCGTCAGCCTCTATGACGGCACAGCGTGGCGGATTATTTCCCCCTCGGATATTCGCCCCCATTTAAGTAACGGTGGTGTCGATCGGCTGGTTGCAGATAACAAAGGGGGCATCTGGGCGGTCATCTGGGGCAAGCTGGAGCGATATGACGGAACATCCTGGCACATTTCTACTGAAGCCCAAGGTTGGTCCATTCTGGATATGGCGGGGGCACCGGACGGCAGTCTCTGGATTTCCACCTTTGAAAGAGAGACCAGACGCTATGACGGGGACTCCTGGCAGTCTGTCGCTACCGGGGATGATAATATCACCGCCTACAGGATGGCCTTCGATAGCAATGGAACTCTCTGGTGTACGAACAGCACGGGTATCAGTCATTACGACGGTAAGTCCTGGCAGACTTACACCAATGGCACGCTGGACCGGGGGACTTACTCCCTGAATGCCATAGCAATAGATAAAAGCGATGATTGCTGGTGTGGCAGTTGGGATGGCATCTTCCGCTTCGACGGCCAGTCCTGGCGGAGCTATGTTACTGAAGATGCTTTACACGGTAACCCGAGCTCGATGTTAGCCGATTCAGCGGGGAACGTGTGGTTCTTCGCTGAAGGCGACCTGACCCGGTTTGACGGCAAGACCTGGCATACCTTCACCCCGACTGACGGTCTACCCGCGGGAGGCGGCGATCCCTTCTTTCAGGATAGTCGCGGTAATCTCTGGTATAGCGCCATGAATAACGCCTACCGCTACGATGGGAAGTCCTGGCAGACCATCACCGTGCCGTCAAACAACACTGACCACGGTATTGAGGTTATTGCTGAGGACCGCCAGGGCAACATGTGGTTCGGCAAAATGAACTACGCTTACCGCTATGACGGAAAGTCCTGGCGGGAATACGACCTGCGCATCGGCGTGCAGAATAAGAATGTCCTGGTTTCCGATATCGCCGTTGATAACTCGGGAGATGTCTGGATATCCACACTGAATAATGGGGTCATGCGTTACAACGGCAAAGATTGGAAAGTGTACACCACCAAAGATGGATTGATCAGCAATCTCGTCGGGCCAATCTTCAAGGATAGTCGTGGGCGACTCTGGTTCGCCGACCAAAACAAGGGAGTCAACCTCTACGACGGGGACAAGTGGGGTAGCTTCCCGGATAATCCGGACGCTGTCCGTCCGATAGTTGAAGACCGCCAGGGCAATATGTGGTTCGGCAGTTATGGCGAAGGCGCTGCCGAATATGATGGCAAGGGTTGGGCCACTTTCGGGACTGAGCAGGGATTGGCCAATGACATTGTGCATTCGATCCTGGTGGACAAGAAAGGCAATCTCTGGTTCGCCACCGGCGGAGGGATCAGCCGCTATGATGGGAAGAGTTGGCAATCGTTCACGACTGCCAGCGGAATCTCCAGTAACGAGGTTACGGGGGCCGCAATGGCCAGGGATGGGAGCCTGTGGTTCAACACCGGTAGCGGCGTCTCTCACTACATCGCGAGCCAGTAGCGACGAATCTTCGGCCCGGCACCGCCTGGTCTAAACAGCCGGATGATTACGCAGGACCCGGAACATAACGGGCCAACCCATAAGCCGTGGCGCACCAGATATCGCCGTTACTGTCTAACAATATGCTCGCGACATTGTTGAACCGCAGGCCGCCTGGGAGAGTCAGCCTTTGCAAGGTCTTGCCATCGTAATGGGCCAGCCCCTGTCTGGTCGCCAGCCACAGGGTTCCATCCTGGCCCGGCGCTAACGCGTTGATAGAGTCCCCCGGCAGGCCGACTGCGGTGGTAATGGGGACCCAGGAGGTCCCGTCGAAACGAAAGATTCCATTTCCCCCGAGCCAAAGACTACCTTTTCCGTCTTCGGCAACTATTCCTTCGAGAGAGAAGGACGCCCACGAACCCCCGCTAAACCGGCTGAGACCGCCATCGGTCGAAAACCAGAGGTCGCCGGCTTTGTCTTTGAACACTGCATTAACTCCATTGCTCGCCAGGCCATCGGCTTGAGTGAAGGTCTTCCAATTAGTCCCGTTGAAACGGCTGACCCCTTGATCAGTACCAAGCCAGAGATTGCCCGCATCATCCTCAATCATAGTCTCGACTTGATTGCTGACCAGGCCGTCTTGTGTAGTAAACTTCCGCCAGGACTTGCCATCGAACCGGTAAATACCCCCCTCGGGCTGCCTGTTGATGTTCGGGTCAGGAGTGCTTCCCGGCAGAAAAGTGGCCATGGGTTTGCTGTAACGTGTCGCAAACCAGATGTTTCCCGCGTTATCTTGAGCGATGGAGGAAATCCAAGACAGATATTGCATGTCGATGCCGTCATTGCTGTTAAACAGGCGCCAGGACTTGCCATCGTAACTGTTGATGCCTCCCTGACTGGCGAACCAGATATTCCCTTGAGCATCTTGAAAGAAGGAGGAGCTTATGAAATTGCCCCAGCCAAGTCCATCGGCCTGAGTGAATGTTTTCCAGGTCTTCCCATCGTAGGTGCTGACCCCGTCATCCGTGCCAAACCAGAGGTTGCCATCTTTGTCCCGGAACATGGCCCGCACCACATTATCGGCGGGCCTTCCGGAGGTAACCAGCGTCTGCCACGCCTTTCCATCGTAATGATAGATACCGTTGTTGGTTCCAAACCAGAGGTTGCCTTTCTGATCGAAACTGAACGAATTCGCCCAGCTATAAAAGCCCTCGGCCGCCGCGAAGGTCTGCCAGGACTTACCGTCGAAGCGGCTGAGGCCGCTCTGGTCTATACTCCACAGATTTCCCTCATGATCTATTGCCAACACGTCGGCATTGGATGATCGTCCCGTGGCATACGTCTGCCAGGTTTGGCCATCATAACGGTATACGCTTTGAGGATTGCCGAACCAATTGCCGAACCAGATATTTCCTTGATCATCCTGGGCTATGGATGCAACATAATTGCCGGCCAGGCTGCTATCCGGAACGAAGTTTTGCCAGCTCGTTCCATCGTAGCGGCTGACACCCTTGTCGGTACCACACCAGAGATTATTGCGGCTGTCCACGAGCATGGCATGAATCGCGATGCTGGCCATGCCGTCCGAAGCAGTAAAGATACGCCAGGACCTGCCATCATAAAGACCGACGCCCTGGCCGGTGAAACTCACCCACAAATTCCCCTTCCGGTCGGTCACCATTGGGCCAACATTGATAGGCGAGTGCAGCCCATCGACGGTCGAAAGGGCCGGCGACGGTTGTCCACCGGCAAGAACCAGAGTCTGCCCTCCGACAATACCGACCCAAAGGTTCCCAAAGTGGTCCGAAAATAACCACGTAATATTACTCGGCGGTCTGGTGGGCACAGAAGTCCATCGAGTGCCGTCAAAGCGGACGACCTCAAAGTTGGTGGCGGCCCAGATATTCCCCTGATCATCCCGGACTATGTCTATAATTCTGTTGTCGGGTAGCCCGTCCTGAACGGTATAAATCCGGTAACTGCCGGCGTCAGGGTCCCATCTCACCACGCCGCCGTCAGTCGCCGCCCAGAGCTCGTTCCCGATGCTGGTCAAGGCATTAACCTGATTGCCGCTGGGGAAAAGCGTCCAACCGGGCCGAGTCTGGCC
>JAQTRN010000101.1 GCA_028711795.1 Dehalococcoidales bacterium
TATGGCACTCTTAGATTCATTGTCTGTCATGGTAATCTCTTCACTGTATTGTGTACCAGAAATGACGCTGCTATTCGCCGGTGGATAGTTTCAGGTGAGGTTGACAATGCTTTCCACCTGGAGAACCTCCTCGGTGGTCAGCTTCCAGTCGATGGCAGCCAGGTTGGCTGCTATCTGCTCCACCCGGCGAGCGCCGGCAATAACGGTGCTCACCCAGGGCTTCGCCAGCAGCCAGGCTATGGCCAGTTCGCCGACAGTGTGATTGCGTGCGGCGGCGAAGGCCTCCAGCTTAGCCATCTTCTTCCAGTTGGCTTCAGTAAAGATGTTGTTGTAGATGGTCTGTTTGGACAGGCGGCTTTCGGCGGGCGGTTTTTCCCCCTGATGGTATTTCCCGGTGAGGAATCCTCCCGCCAGTGGTCCCCAGGGTATCACGCCGACGCCATGGGCCAGACAGCAGGGCACTAGTTCGGCTTCGATCTGGCGCTCCAGCAGGTTATAGCGCGATTGTACCGTGACGAAGGAGTGCAGATTGTTGACTCTGGAGGCCCACATGGCTTCGCTGAGCTGCCAGCCGGCGAAGTTAGAGCAGCCGATGTAGCGTACTTTGCCCGCCCGCACCAGGTCGTCAAAGGTGCGCAGGGTCTCTTCGATGGGTGTGGCCGGGTCGGGCAGGTGGATCTGGTAGAGGTCGATATAGTCGGTCTGGAGACGCCGCAGGCTGGCGTCCACCGCCTGGAGCATGTGGTAACGGGAGGCACCCTTGTCATTCGGCCCGTCACCGGTCGGGTAGCCGAATTTAGTGGCGATAATGATTTCGGAGCGCTTGCCTTTGACTGCTTTGCCGATGAACTCTTCGGACCGGCCCCGGTCGTACATATCGGCGGTGTCAATGTAGTTGATACCCAGGCTGATAGCCTTCTCGATAACGGCGATAGAGTCGGCCTCACCGGCCCACCAGCCGAAGTTGTTGCCCCCGAGTCCGATTTTTGATACCTTGAGTCCCGAGCGTCCCAGCGTGTTGTATTCCATTATGCCCTCCTGCATTCCAATTCGTCCTTGGTATACCCGCTTACTCACACTCTAGTCTGGCAGCCGATTCTTTGTCAAGGAGTACGCAATCGACTATACTTCATAGGTTGATCAGTGGCGTTCCCGGTATCTCAGGCTGACCGGGTATGGAATGGAAAGGCGGACTATGGAGAGCGGACCGAAGAGTAGCTATCGATTTGTTATTGAGGCGGTGATGATTGGCATTCTGTTGTGTAACGGCCTGATCTGGATAGCGCCTGGCCCGTTATTCCCTTACATTATGCAGGACTTTGGCGTTGACCGGGCGACTGTTGGCTGGACGAACTCACTGGTCTCTTTGATCGTGGCGGCGACCGCTATCCCCGCCGGCATTCTGGCCGGTAAGATCGGCATAAAGAGGACATTTGCCATCGGCGCCTTTTTTGTGGCCGGCGGTATTCTGACACCTTTCTGCTCCAACATGGTCCAATTTCTGGCTACCCGGGTGATATTTGCCCTGGGTATCGCCATGACCTTCCCGGTATCGGGCGGCCTGGTGATGCAGTGGTTCCAGGGAAGGGAACTGCCGCTGGTAAACGGCATCAATATGAGCGCCGCCAGTGTGGGCAATACCATCGCTCTGTTCGGCACGGTGTTGATTGCGGATGCCCTTGACTGGAAGCTGACCCTGGCCCTGTACAGCGCTGTGGCTTTCGTATTCGCCGTAGCCTGGTTAATCTGGGGTAAGGAGCGTCAGAGCCCACTAGCCACGCTGAAAACCGAAGAGGCGCAGCGCCGTATCGGCATTTGGGCGGCATTGCGACAGAAGACCACGCTGCTGCTGGCACTGGCTATGGGCGGCCCCAATATCATCTTCATGGCCATCAGTTCCTGGCTACCGACCTATTACCACGAGGTATTCGGCATGTCTCTCTCCCAGGCCAGCTCGATCACCGCCCTGTTCACCCTGTTCGGCATTCCGGCCTGTGTTCTCGGCGGCCTGTTGCCGATGCGGATCGGACTGAGGAAGCCGTTTCTGGTGATTCCGGGGCTGCTGCTCGGCCTGGCGGCGCTCGGTGCCTTTATGGTAAACAACCTGGTAGTCATTTATGCCAGTATCATCCTCTTCGGCATATGTGTCTGGATATTCCGGCCGGCGATGTTCACCATACCCATGGAACTCCACCGCACCAGTCCGCAAATAGCGGCGGCCATTATCGGCGCCACCGTGGCGCTGGGGAACGTGGCCGGTTTTACCGGACCTTTGATCGTCGGCTTTCTGGCCGATTTTTCCACCTCTTATCTGCCGGGCCTGATCGCCTGCAGCGTGCTGTCCTGGAGTCTGCTGGTTGGCGGGCTCCTTCTCCCGGAGACGGGACCCAGGGCTAGGCGGCCGGCACTACCGGAGTCTCCTGCCGGGTGATAAGTACGATGATACCAGACCGGTATGACGTTATTCGTTTGGGGAAGTCGGAAGTAACGGCTGCGGCTACTACCCTGGCCCGCGCCTTTCAGGACGACCCGCTATTCGTCTATTTGATTCCGGACCCCGTGGCCCGACAGAACGCACTGCTGGTCATCCTTCAGGTGATGGTCCGCTACGGTGTTTTGTACGGTGAGGTACATACCACTTCACCAAATATCGAGGCAGTGACCGTGTGGCTTCCTCCGGCCAGTGCGGGCATGTCTTTCTGGAGGCTGATACGCTCCGGTGGCCTGTCACTGCTGACGAAGTTAAGCGGGAGGACCATTGCCCGGTTATGGCGTTTCAATGCGAGTACCGCGCCGCTGCAGAGACGGCTGACCCGTTTGCCTCACTGGTACCTGGGGTTTATTGGCGTTGAGCCCGCTTATCAGAAGCAGGGTTATGCCGGCAAGCTGTTACGCTACATGCTGTCCCGGGTCGACCGGGAACACCTGCCGTGTTTTCTTGATACCCAGAACGCAAACAACGTTGCTATTTACCAGCATTTCGGTTTCAGGGTGGTCGAGGAGACTATTATCCCGGGTTCAGCACTGAAGTACTGGGCTATGTTACGGGATAGAGTTGAGTAGTATGAATCGAACATCGGGAAACTCAGGAGAGGTAAGAGTCGTGTCGCTGACGGTCGATGGGCTGAGAATCGCCGGGCGACTTTATTTACCGGATACTGTCCCGTGCTCCATAGTCTGTGTCTGTCATGGTATTCCGGCCAGCCCCGAAGCTGAGGACAGCAATAGTAATGATGGCGGTTATCCCCGGCTGGCGGAAAGAATCCGTGACCGCGGGCTGGGCGCTTTTATCTTTAATTTCCGGGGGACCAGGGATAGCGGGGGCAACTTTGATATTTTAGGTTGGACCAGGGACTTAAGAGCGGTCATTGATTATCTATGGTCTCTGCCGGAGATTGATGGCTACCCGCTGTCATTGCTGGGCTTCAGCGGCGGGGCCACTGTCTCGATATACGTGGCGGCAGCGGACGCGAGAGTGGCGTCGGTGGTTGCCTGCGCTTGTCCGGCCGAGTTCGTTTTCGGTGAGCGCACGCCGCAGGGCATCGTGGAGCACTTCCGCCGTATCGGCCTCATCAGAGATGCCGATTTCCCGGCCTCGGTTGACGACTGGTCTCGCGGCTTCAAAAAGGTCAGTCCGGTGAGATATATCGCCGGCATCGCTCCCCGGCCACTGCTACTGGTACACGGCAGCCGGGACGAGGTGGTGAACGTGAGTCAGGCTTACCGGCTGAGGGACAATGCCGGGGACCCGAAACAGTTAGTCATAATCGATGGCGCCGGTCACCGCCTGCGACTGGATGATAAGGCGATGACAGTGGTGATTGACTGGCTGAAATCACAGTGTTAATTGACCCGAAGATCGGTAATGGTCTATAATTGAATTGGAACTTAGGCGAGTGATTTGAGAGGTCGGCAGATTTGCACGAGGCTTGTGGCGTTTTCGGCATTTATGCCCCTGGCGAAGATGTAGCTCGGCTTACCTTTTTCGGTCTATTTGCTCTCCAGCATCGCGGCCAGGAAAGCGCTGGTATAGCTACTACCAGTGAGGGGCGGTTCCAGGTATACGCGCGAATGGGCCTGGTGTCCCAGATATTCAAAGAAGACTCCCTCAGCCAACTTCATGGCAATATCGCCATCGGTCACACCCGGTATTCCACCAGTGGCTCCAGTCGTGTGGCTAACGCTCAGCCACTGCTGATTGGCGAAGGCGTGGATACCATCGCCATCGCCCACAACGGCAATATCGTTAACAGCGCCGGTCTCTACCGCGAGCTTACCGAGGAGGGGCGTCCTTTCCATACCTCTACCGATACCGAAGTCATCGCTAACCTGATTCTTTCTTCTGGCGAGAGCCAGTGGGTAGACCGTATTCGCTATGCGATGCGACGCTTGCAGGGAGCGTATTCTCTGGTTATCATGACCGCTGACCGTCTGTTCGCCGTTCGAGACCCCCTGGGAGTGCGTCCTTTGTGCCTGGGAACGATCAACGGCGGTTGGGTCATTGCCTCAGAGAGCTGCGCTCTGGACCATATCGGCGCCAGGTTTGTCCGGGAGGTTGAGCCGGGGGAGATAGTTGCTATTGACCATAACGGAGTTACCAGCTACCGGGAGGAGAACGGTCACCGGGCGCTGTGTATCTTTGAATATATCTACTTTGCCCGTCCGGACAGTGTGATCAACGGCCGGCTGCTCTACCTGGCGCGTCTGGCGATGGGGGCCGGACTGGCCGACGAGTATCCCGTGGCGGCTGACCTGGTGATGGGTGTGCCCGATTCGGCGACCGCCGCCGGTATCGGCTATGCTCACCAGTCAGGTATCGCAC
>JAQTRN010000102.1 GCA_028711795.1 Dehalococcoidales bacterium
TCTGTGTTTCCCTTGACCTGACCGGCTTCTTCCGGTACCTGGCTTTGTTGGCCACCAGGGCTGCTGGGAACTCAGGGAAAAAACTGTTCCTGTATTTTTTCCTCTTGAGTAGTATTCTAACGGTCTTTACTTCAAACGACATTGTTATTCTGACGATGACGCCGATAATCTGTTATTGCGCCCAGTATGCCGATTGCGACCCCATTCCCTTTCTTATTGCCCAGTTCTTTGCGGCTAATATCTGGAGTGTCGCTCTCTATATCGGTAACCCGACTAATATCATTGTGGCCCAGGCCTATGGCCTAACCTTCCTGGAGTATTCCCGGTGGATGGCCTTACCAACAGTTGTGACCGGATGCGCCTGCCTGGCATTACTCTGGGTGATATTCCGGAAAAGAATACCGGAGCGGGTAAAGGTGCCACAAATCGATCCCCGTGACGCCCTGAAAGATAGGGGGGGCGCCATTTTCGGAGTGGTCTGTTTCTTAGTATGCCTGGTGCTGTTGAGCTTATCTTCCTGGCTGGACATAGAGATCTGGTTGATACCTGTCCTGGTGGCGGCAGTAATGCTAACGCGTGATGTGGTAACGCATGGCATCCTGATAATCAGAAAACGGAAGACTGTTGGGGAGCACTTCTCCGCGCTGACTTCAGCCTCGGTAATCAAGATGATGCCCTGGAAAGTGGTGCCGTTCATCATCGGGTCATTCATCATGGTGGAAGACCTATCGTCCTCCGGTTGGATCAGTATCTTTGCCGGCGCTATTTCCCGGATATCCAGCGGGTTGTTGTCAGCGACCCTGGGCATAGGTTTTCTTTCCTCGCTGGCGGCCAATCTGGTCAACAACCAGCCGATGACCATACTCTTTACCCGGATACTGGAGAACCCGGCGTTTGTTGCTTCGGCGGAGGCGAAGAAGGCTGGTATGTTTGCCCTGATTATGGGCAGTAATTTTGGTGCTAATTTCACTTTTATGGGGGCACTGGCCGGCATAATGTGGACAAAGATACTTACGGACAAGGGAATCCATATTCCCTTAAAGGAATTCTTAAAGTACGGACTGCTGATTATGCCTCTCCTGATAGTGATCGGAGCGCTGGTGCTGGTAGTTGAGATGACGATATGGTCTTAGCCCGGTAGTGGCGTTACCAGTTCCAAAAAGAGTAAGATAAGGCGTTATATCTGGAATCATTGCTGTCAGGAGGTCACTGTGGAAAGAGAACAGGTCGGCTTTATCGGTCTCGGCATTATGGGTCTGCCCATGACGCGTAATCTGCTCAAGGCCGGGTTTCAGGTCGTGGTCTATAATCGCACGGCGAGCAAAGCAGCGCAGATGGTTGCTGAAGGCGCTCAAATGGCTGGCTCGCCGAAAGAGGTGGCGCAGAAAAGCTCGGTTATCATTACCATGGTCTCCGATACGCCCGACGTCGAGAGCGTAATACTGGGGAAGAATGGTGTAATTGATGGCGTCAGGCCGGAGTCAGTGGTAATCGATATGAGTACCATATCGCCCCAGGCAACTCAGGTGGTGGCGGCCCGGCTCAATGAAAAGGGCGTCCACATGCTGGATGCGCCCGTGAGCGGCGGGGAACAGGGGGCGATTGCCGGCACGCTGTCAATCATGGTCGGTGGCGATGCCGGGGTACTGGAGCGCTGTCGTCCTGTCCTGGAGGCTATGGGCAAAAGTATTATTCATGTGGGTACCAATGGTATGGGGCAGACGGTAAAGCTAATGAACCAGATACTCGTGGTCGGCAACCTGAATGCCGTCGTTGAGGCGCTGGTCTTTGCCGGTAAATCGGGAGTCGACCTGGAAAAAGCGATCGCTGCGGTAAAAGATGGGGCGGCCGGCTCATGGCAGTTGGCTAACCTCGGACCGCGTATGCTGAAGCGGGACTTCCGACCCGGCTTTATGGTAGACCTGATGCAAAAGGACCTCAACCTGGTGACGAAGGCGGGCGATGCCATGAAGGTGCCGTTGCCGGTAACGAGCTTGGTCCACCAGATGTATTATTCACTGCAGGCTGCGGGCGAAGGTAAGAGCGGCACCCAGGCATTGGTCAAAGTCCTGGAGCTAATCGCAGGCATTGAGGTGGGGCAGACCAAACACACCTGATCGTCAGTTTAGTGCGATAGTAGTGCGCCGGCTCAATGCAGTCCGCGGCTATATTTGCCTTCGGGAACAGGCTATGGCGCATTGCTGGCATTCGTTGCTGCACGGCTCGGTGTGAATAATGATGCTGGAGCGCGGCAGCCTGGCGTGTATCTCGGCTTCAATCTGGTCGCAGACCGAGTGAGCCTGCTGCAGGCTGATGTCCTGGGCCATTACCAGGTGAAGATCGATGTAGCGCTGGCTGCCCGCACGGCGCGTCCGTAAAGCGTGGTAACTGACCACCTCGTTACTATGTTTCATCAGGGAGTACCTGATGATGTTCTCCTGCGAATGGGATAGTTTGGTGTCAACCAGCCCCAGGAGCGGGTTGCGTACCGTACGGTAAGCAACAAAAAGAATATAACCCGCCATACCAATGGCCAGCACCGAGTCAATCATGTTGAGGCCGGTGATGCGGACTATTATCAGGCCGACCAGCACCGCCAGGGCGGAATAAACGTCGGCCGCTATATTGCGCGCGTTGGCTTCCAGCACGGGTGATCCGGTTGCTCGGGCAACCCGCGACAGGTGACGCGATAGAAAGATACTGACCACTATTGAGACGAGCATTACCCCGATGCCGGTCTCGGCCATTTCAATTCTGGAGCCTTCCATGATCCGTCGAATTGACGAAAAGATTATCAGCGCGCCGGCGATGAAGATGAGCACGCCCTGGGTGGCGCCGGCAATGTCTTCTACCTTGCCGTGGCCATACGGGTGCTCTTCGTCCGCCGGTTTATCCGCGATGCGGATTGCGGAGAAGGTGATAATGGCAGCAAACAGGTCTAACAGGCTATCGGCGGATTGGGCCAGAATGCTAATGCTGCCCGTTAACCAGCCGACGGCTGCTTTCAGGACTATTAGCCCGATTACTGTGCCCAGCAGGAGTTTGGTCGCCCCCGCTTTGGTCGAAAATCTGTGTTCTTTACTGTATATCTCTTTAGTTTTGTCCATATGAGTTACCCTATTGAAGCTCAAGATGACTAGCTTCACGCCTAATGGCCAGAGTGAAATCCCGTGGGATGATCTGATTGAAAATCGGTCGGTGATAATTATGAGGCAGGCTGGTGATCGGTGCTATCGCTCAACAGTCCAAAATTATTGGCTCCTGGCTATCGATGAATGCCTATCCCCCCTCGAGACCCTGTCTTAGTCATTATCGCTCGCTACAGAAGATAGCAGTCAGCTATTGGATCTGTAACACTATCATAAGCCTTAGTATCGGTGATGTCAACGGGCCAATATGCACATTAGTCTGGTATCGCCTACTTATTGGGGGACTTCAGATGGGTCCGGTTACCGGCCAGTGTCACCCCGAGGCCGAGCAGTGAAGTGCCGGCGGCGATATACATTAAGGAATCGTAGTCCCAGAACTGGACGGCCAGCCCGCCGAGAACGGGGCCAACGGCTGCCGAGATATTGATTGTGGAGAAAAGCAGCCCGGTGGCGGTGGCTTTTTCCTCGTTGTTTCTCAAGAGTAGCAGTAATGCCCCGATATAAAGACATGACCAGGCGATGGCCAGTAGAATATGGATTGGTATGATCTGCAGGTAGCTGGTAGCCAGCGCATAAGCCACGAAAACCACTAACGATAACAGCAGTCCCACCACAAAAAGGCGAGGAGCCCGGAAACGGTCAACAAACATCATGGCGATCACCTGTACCCCCGTATTGACGCCGGAGAGAACGGCTACCCAGGCTTTACTGGCCCCGATGGACACCAGAAAGAGGGGCAGGATGACCCATATCATGTTAGCGCCAAGCTGTCGCAGAAAGAAGGGAAGATAGACCGGGAGATTGCGGCGTACAATGGTCAAGGTAACGGGCGCCCGGTGATGGCGGTTTTCCGGCTCTTTCAGCGATAACGAGGTAACAAATGCCGCCGCACAGGATGCGGCGCTCAGGTAGAACAGGGCCTGATAGTTCTGCAGGAAAACGGCTACTACGGCCGCCAGGAGCCAGCCCGCCGATCCTAGGGAGGCGAAACGACCGGTTCTGCCGCCCGACTCATAGTTGTAGGCCATGATCGCCGCCGCTGACGCGCCCAGGCAAAATCCCATCAGGGCTCGGACTATTATCAAGGCAGAGGGGCTGCTTACCAGAGCCTGCGCGGCTATTGCCGGAACGGCCAGGCCCAGTCCGAGACGGACGAAAATCAGTCTGCCTTTGATGTCAGACTGGCGTCCGAAGAGCCAGGAAGAAAAAGCATAGGCAATGCCGTAAGACCCGCCGATTATCCCGATCTGCAGCTTGGAAGCGCCGATCTCACTGGCAAAGAGCGCGAGGAAAACAACCGATGTCTCCAGAGCGAAATTGGTGAATAGAGAGACCACCCCGGACCCCAGGGTAGACCAGGACCTGATTGGCATAAATCTGTAGTGATACCTTCCAGATGTTAATTGTAGCACTTACCCGGGAAAATGCAAACTTATTGCTTTCGGACTGGCCCTCGTCTCTGATTTGGCAAGAGTGGTCGTTGAGACTATAATGACTTAAGGGGTTGACGTATAAAGCTCACTTTGGGGACTGTTCCCGGTGATCTTTTCCCTGACATAGTAACGGAGTGTAATTTATGACCGATATGCCGGTCACTATTACTGATCTTAATAATAATCAGCTCCAGGAATTGGCAGCGTCTT
>JAQTRN010000103.1 GCA_028711795.1 Dehalococcoidales bacterium
GGTACGTTTCTGCGGATCAAAGGTAGTATTAAATGCCAGGAGTTCGAGCTTTTCGTATATGAAGCCGACCTGTTCCGGTACCAGGGCCATTTTGAGCTCTTCAAAGCCGTGTGTCGTAAGCATTCTACCACCACGGCCTAACGCCTGAGTAAAACCCCGCTCATCGGTAATACGAAGATGGTACCTGACGGCCCGCTCGCTGAGGAAAACACCGTGACGTTTGAGTTCGCGGGAAATGGTAATCGATCCGAGTGGCTCTGAGGTCTCACTCAAGACTTTCAGGATCGCCATAATCTTTCTTTCGGTATCCGAGATAGCAGTGGAGGTCACATCACTCCCTTTAGAATGGTTATTGAAATCATATTATTATACCACGCTGACTCTACAATTTGGAAATTGCGGGTGGGACTGACAAAATGGTAGCGTAACCTAATGGCGAAAGTATGATGGCCTATAATTTCAGCTACCCACTTTTGAACCGGTTGGTTATTGGTAGTCTCCGGTCTCGACCAAAGGCCCGGGCCGTTATTTTGATGCCCGGCGGCGACTGGCGGCGTTTGTATTCGCTCGTATCCACCAGATGGGCCGTTCGCTTTACCAGATTGGCTTCAAAGCCCATGTTGATGATTTGCTCGATGCTTTTGTCTTCTTCTACGTAAGCGGTCAAAATGGGATCGAGTAGTTCGTATGGTGGCAAGCTGTCACTGTCTTTTTGCCCTGGCCTCAGTTCGGCGGAGGGCTCTTTGGTTATTACGGTTGACGGTATCAAATTGTACCCGGCTACTGAGTTTCGGTACTTAGCCAGTGTGTAGACCATGGTCTTGGGTACGTCTTTGATAATGGCAAATCCTCCAGCCATGTCCCCGTATAGAGTCGTGTAACCCGTGGCCATCTCGCTTTTATTGCCGGTATTGAGGACCAGCCAGCCAAACTTATTAGATAATGCCATTAAAATATTGCCCCGGATACGCGCCTGGATGTTTTCTTCGGCGACGTTGGGCTTAGTCTCTTCAAAGGCTGGCGTTAGTAGCTCAAGGTAAGCCTGGAAAACTTTTTCGATGGGGATAGTGAGCAACTTGATATTGAGGTTGTGGGCCATCAGTTCGGCATCGGCTATGCTACCTGGAGAAGAATACCGGGAAGGCATGGCGACTCCGATAACGTTAGTGTTCCCCAGAGCATCAGCCGCAATAGCAGCTACCAGGCTAGAGTCAACTCCACCGGAAAGACCGATGGCGACTTTCTCAAGGCCATTCTTGTGAATGTAGTCTCGTGTTCCCAGAACCAGCGCGCTATATGTTTCTCCCGGGAGGTCACCTGCGGTAATACTTCTTTCCGGTAATACCGATTTGGGGCTGGCCGATGGCGCATCCGAGATTATTAGTCTGTTCACTTGCCACTCTTGTTCTTTCAAGAAGGTAGTTTCTTTTCTCCATCGGGGGTCGTGGAGACGTGCCCGGAAAACGGATTCGATATCAATATCGGCGATAATCAGGTCTTCTTCGAATTGTTTGCCCCGCGCGATCAATCGGCCGGTCTCATCCACTATCATACTGTTGCCATCAAATACCAGTTCATCCTGACCCCCGACCAGATTATTGTAGGCAAATATGGCGACGTTATCACTGGCACGGGTGGCTATCATTCTTTCTCTAAACTTACTCTTACCAAAATGGTACGGAGAAGCGTTGATATTGATTATAAGTTCGGCCCCATTTGCTGATTGCACGGTGGCTGGCCCGGCTTCATACCAGATGTCCTCGCAGATGTTGATACCGACACCGACGCCGGCGATAGTGTAGACCGGGCAACGATTACCGGCGCGAAAATAACGGTTTTCGTCAAAAACTCCGTAATTGGGCAGGAAAATCTTGTGATAAACATCCACCAGCCGGCCATCATGAATGATGGCGGCAGCGTTATAGATGTCATCTTTGGTATCGACGAAGCCAACAACCAGAGTCAGTCCGGTAGACGCGGCGATTACCTCATTCAGACTTTGCAGGTTTTGCTGAATGAATTGTGGTTTGAACAACAGGTCTTCCGGTGGATAACCGCAGATAGCCAGTTCCGGAAAGGTAATGAGGTCAACACCCTGCGGTCTGGCTGCGGCGATGGCGTCAAGAATCTTACGCGTGTTGCTGGCGAAGTCGCCCACCGTCGTATTTATCTGCGCCATTCCAAGCCGCAGCCGCCGCCGCATACCGGATCCCTGAACGGAGCGATGATAGCTCATTTCATATTACTAACTGGATGTTCCTTTATACAACAATTCATAGCATAGGCAAATATCGTTTTAATTCATAGTCAGTCACAGCGATCCGGTATTGGTTCCACTCGATCTTCTTGTTTTCAGTGAAAGCGTGGAAGGCGTGGTCCCCTAAAGCCTTACGCACCAGTTCGCTCTTCTCCGTCAGTTGTATGGCTTCGTACAGACTGGAAGGTAGGGTTCCGATACCCAGTTGCTGTCTTTTCTCCGGAGTCATCTCATAAACGTTCTCTTCGACGGGGTCAGGCGCTACCAGTTTTTCCTCTATACCGGCTAATCCCGCCGCCAGCAGGACACTGAAGCAGAGATACGGGTTACAGGCTGGATCGGGTGAGCGAATCTCGAACCGGGTCGCGTTTTCTTTACCTGGCGCATACAGGGGCACCCGGATGAGGTCAGAGCGGTTGCGGCTTGCCCAGGAGAGGTAGACCGGTGCCTCATAACCAGGTACCAGCCGCTTATAGGAATTGACCCACTGGCTGGTCACAGCCGTAATCTCAGGAGCGTACTTCAGCAGGCCGGCCACAAAACTAAGGGCTTCTCGGGAAAGATGGTATTTCCCTTTGGCATCGAAGAAGGCGTTGTGGCCATTCTTAAACAGGGACTGATGGACATGCATCCCGCTGCCGTTAATGCCAAAGACGGGCTTGGGCATGAACGTGGCGTAAACACCATACTGCATAGCGATTTGTTTAACGACTATACGGTAAGTCATGACACTGTCAGCCATGGTCAGGGCGTCAGTATAGGTCATATCAATCTCGTGCTGTGATGTCGCTACTTCATGGTGGGACTTGTCGACGGCGATACCCATCTCTTCCAGAGTAAGCACCGTATCCCGTCTCAGTTCAACCGCTGCGTCCGCCGGGACCATATCGAAGTAGCCACCTACATCCAGAGGTTCAGTACCGGTGGAATCTTTGAAGTAGAAATACTCCAGTTCGGGGCCGACATAGTAGATGTAACCCATATCGGCAGCCCGCTTCAGGTTTCGCTTAAGGATATACCTGGGGTCACCTTCAAAAGGCTCGCCGCCTGGTTTCACGATGTCGCAGAACATGCGGGCGACAGCAGCGTGCTCCTTGGGCCGCCACGGGAGTAGGCGGAAAGTGTCCGGGTCAGGCATGGCTACCATGTCACTCTCGTCAATGCGCGCAAACCCCTCGATGGATGAGCCATCAAAACCGGTCCCGTCCTCCATCGCCCCTTCCAACTCCTGGATAGTAATAGCAAAGTTCTTTAAGGTTCCCAGTATATCAGTGAACCATAAACGGATGAACCTGACATCGTGCTCCTTGGCCATCTTGAGCACATACTCTTTGGCTTCGTCCTTGGACTTCTTCGTTTCCATGTTCTTCTCCTTTTCTTATTCTATATTGCATTTTCATTCTTGTCACCGGTCCTCACTCGGACCGCAGCTTCTACTGGTAATACGAATATCTTACCATCACCCGTTTCTCCTGTTCTAGCCGTCCGGACGATAGCGTTCAGCATCCGCCCAACATCTTCATCCAGGACTACAATCTCTATTTTGATCTTGGGTAATAATTCTACTTTATACTCCTTGCCACGCCATTGTTGCGTGACCGCTTCTTGTTTGCCATGGCCGGTAACCTCGGTTATAGTCATACCGGGATAACTTAACTCTTCCAGTGCTTTACGTATTGCTCTCAACCGCTCCGGACGGATTATCGCTTCAATCTTCTTCATCTCGATAGCTCCTCACATGTACTAGGCATGCTCTGCTGTTTTGGTCTCAAATTCCGGATAAGAGCTGGCGCCGTGCTCTCCCAGGTCCAGTCCAGCCAGCTCTTCTTTTTGGCTGACACGCAGACCAACAGTATGTTTTATCCCCTGGAAGAGGGCGGTAGCCGTCAATAGGACCCAGGTTCCCACCACCAGCATACCCAGTGCCTGGATACCAAGCTGTCTCAAACCACCACCATAGAAGAACCCCGCAGTTTCATGGAAAAGGCCGACGGCTAGCGTACCCCAGATACCATTGAGCAGGTGGACCGGGAGGGCACCGACCGGGTCATCAACATGTACTTTGTCCAGGAAGGGAACGGCGAAGAGTGCCAGCGCACTCCCTATGGCGCCAATGAGTATGGCGCTTGGTATTGATACATAGGCGCAGGATGCCGTTATGGCCACCAGGCCGCCAAGGGCACCGTTAGTCATCAGCCCGATATCCCATTTCCGGGTGACTATCCTGGATAGAATAACCGCCACAATGGCACCAGTAGCGGCTGAAGCATTGGTGGTAACAGCCACTTTGGCAATGAGCCCCGATTGCATCCCGGAAAGAGTGCTACCCGGGTTGAAGCCGAACCAGCCAAACCAGAGGACCCACAGCCCCAAATTGGCCATCGTCAGACTATGCCCGACAATGACGTTGGCGCTACCATCTTTGTTATATTTGCCAATACGTGGGCCAAGCACCATAGTGCCTACCAGTGCCGCCCAACCACCAACGCTATGGACGACACTGGAACCGGCAAAATCAAGCATCCCCAGCTG
>JAQTRN010000002.1 GCA_028711795.1 Dehalococcoidales bacterium
CTGGTAGACAAGACCAGGGATAGCAGTTATAATCTCAGCTACTGTGAGCTATAAGGTGAAACCGCAGATTCTCTTTACCCGAAAAGAGATCGAAGTGGCACTCGGGAGACTGGCTGCCGAGATTAAACGCGACTACGAGTGTAAGAACCCGCTGGTTATCGGCATTCTCAAAGGCTCCTTTGTCTTTATGGCCGACCTCATCCGCCGGCTTGATTTTCCACTTGAGGTCGAGTTTATCAAGTTATCAAGCTATGGCCGTGGTATGGAAAGCACCGGGAAGATTAAAGTAGTCCAGGGACTGAGTTGTCCGGTGAAAGGTCGGGATGTGCTGGTAGTTGAGGACATTGTTGATACTGGACATACTATTACCTTCCTGATGGACTACCTGCAGAGGAAAAAGCCAGCTTCATTAAGGCTGTGTGTGTTGACTGATAAGCCGTCACGCAGAGAAGTCCCGGTTACCATTGATTACCTGGGTTTTAGTATTCCGAATAAGTTCATTGTGGGCTACGGCATCGACTGGGATGAAAAATTCCGTCACCTGCCAGACCTCTGTTTTCTGGAAGAAGAGAGCAAGAGCTAGTGGACCTGCCCCGGTTAATCTCGGTAGCCAAAGGGGAACTACCCGCCGACCTGGTTCTGAGTAATTGCCGGGTGGTCAATGTCTTTAGCGGGGAGGTGGAGGTGGGGAATGTGGCTATCTGTGGCGATAGAATCGCTGGGGTGGGGGATTACCAGTGCGCCCGCGAGGTAGTCGATCTGGCCGGTAAGTATCTGTCCCCCGGACTTATCAACGGACATACCCATTTAGAGAGCTCGATGCTCGATGTTGCCCAGTATGCCCGGGCAGTAGTGCCGCGGGGTACTCTGGCAGCGGTTACCGATCTCCATGAGATAGCCAATGTCGCCGGTCTGGCTGGTATGAGGTATGTTCTAGACTACGCTCGTCGTTTGCCCTTTGATTTGTTCCTCATGGCCCCTTCCTGCGTACCGGCCACTCATCTGGAAACGTCAGGCGCCAGTCTAGAAGTCCAGGATCTACGGCGAGTGCTGAGATGGCGGAACTGTATCGGGTTGGGCGAGGTCATGAATTTTCCCGGGGTACTCAGTGGTGACGAGGGTGTCCTGAGCAAAATTAGCCTGGCTCAGGGAAGGATGATTGATGGACATGCTCCCGGCGTGACCGGTAAGGAGTTGAGTGCTTACATCGCCGCTGGCATACATTCTGACCATGAGTCTGTTTCCCTGGATGAAGCCAGGGAAAAACTAAGACAGGGTATGTACGTGATGATCCGGGAAGGTTCTTCCGAGAAGAACCTGGACGCCTTGCTGCCACTGGTCACTGACAGGACGTATAAAAGGTGTTTACTGGTAGTTGATGATCGCAGTTGTGCCGATCTTCTCCGGGATGGTGATATCGATGCCGTGGTGCGGAAGGCGATCCAACGAGGGCTCGACCCTGTCCGCGCCATCCAGATGGCCACTATTAACGCGGCTGAATATTTCCGGCTTCATGGACTCGGGGCGATAGCTCCTAGCTACCTGGCTAACCTGATTGTTAGTGATAATTTAGCCGATTTCCGTGCTGGTCTGGTATTTTATCGGGGTCGTTTGGTGGCCAGTGATGGGATACCCCTGTTTACCTCTCCCGGATTGGCTGCCGGGGGGCTGGACCATACAATGAACATAAAACCATTCGGAGTTGAGGTATTAAGATTACCGGTCGGAGAAGAGGTGCAACCAGTCATCGGACTCGCCCCGGGGCAGATAATTACCCGAAAGAGGCTGGAAAAAGTCAGGACTGAAGGCGGGGTCGTTATTCCGGATACCAGTCGGGATATTCTCAAACTGGTGGTGGTGGAGAGGCACCGGGCTACAGGAAATATTGGCATTGGCCTGGTCAATGGTTTTAGTATCAAGAGAGGCGCACTGGCTTCGTCCCTGGCCCATGATTCTCATAATATTATCGCGGTTGGGACTAACGATGCAGATATTTATCTGGCTATCAAGGAAATTGAGCGGTTGCAGGGTGGATTGGTGGTGGCCGCCGAGGGCAGGTTAATGGCTAGTCTCGCATTGCCCATTGCCGGACTGTTATCCGACCAGCCTCTGGAAGTAGTCGTTGGCAAAATGGAGCAACTGGAGAAAGAAGCCAGAGGTTTGGGGACGACGCTGGCCGCCCCGTTTGCGGCCCTTTCCTTTCTGGCGTTGCCGGTAATCCCGGAAATCAGGCTGACCGATTTAGGTCTGGTAGATGTCAATAAGTTCCGGTTAATAAAGGAGACTCGACCCGAAACTAACAACTAAAGGAGGAAGCGTATGACCACAATAGACGAACTGGCCCGGAGGGTACAGCTACTGGAGGACATGGAAGCCATCAGAAAACTTAAGTTCCGCTACGCCGAGGCTTGTGATGACCACTACAACGCGGATAAGCTGGCACAGTTGTTCACCGAGGGTGCCATTTGGGATGGTGGCCAATTACTTGGCGTCTACCGGGGGAAAAAGGCTATTTACGAATACTTCAAGAACACGACCATCGCTTTCGCGGTGCACTATTTCATATCGCCGGATATAGTCATCAACGGTGATAAAGCTCATGCGCGCTGGTACCTGTGGGAGGCGACCACCCGCAAAGACCAGATACCCCGTCTGCTCTCGGGATATGAAGATGACGACTACGTCAAAGTGAATGACCAGTGGTTGCAGAGCTATCTGAAGTTGACCCTGAATTTCTACACCCCCTTACTCGAGGGTTGGGTCAAGAACAGAATTAGTATCTAGTAGAAAGATGGTCCTTACCACCACGATGGTGTCTGACAGGTAAACAGACACAAGGACGAAAGGAGGTCGCTATGGGCAGGTGGAAATTACACCATCTGGGTATAGAAGTCAGGGACCTGGATAGGGCGGTTGAGTATTTTGAATCCTTGGGGGTAGGGGAGTTCCAACCCGAGGTCCAATGGGACAACCAGACCTACTACACTGATTACAAAATGCGCGGTAAATCGCCGGCTACCACTGTCAAAAACAGGATGCGGTCCCTGCAGTTAGATTCGCTGCTGATTGAGCTGTTTCAGCCCATAGAAGGGGACTCAATCCACTCGGAGTTTCTCAAAAGTTCCGGTGAGGGACTCAGCACCATCGCCTTTTACGTGGATGACCTGGAAAGGGAGACGGCCAGGCTGGTCAAAAATGGGTTTAAAGTGATATCGAGTGCCAGGACGCAAAAGGGGGCGGCTTTCAACTACTTTGACACTCGTCGGTTCGGTAATGTGCTGATAGAGCTCATCCAGCCGGCGGCAAGGTAGTTTGCATAATCGTAGATGATTTGGTATTTGGCTGATAAGGGACCTGATGGCCTGACTGCCCATTGACATAGCTAATCGGTTGTCGTAAATTGGTCATGTATCCTGCAGAAAAAGATTGTTAGGCTCATTATATTTCCCGAGTACTTTGACAAAGAGGACTGACTTCAGTAATACACCCAAATAACATTAGGGAGGCGTCTCATGTCATCAAACACGGGTAACGGTTATGCTGGCAAGATTCTCCGGGTTGACCTGACTAATGAGCGTGTAACCGAGGAAACATTGGATGCGGTGGAACTGAGGAAGTGGGTGGGTGGAGTCGGTTTTGGGGCGAAGTACCTTTATGATGAAGTCCCACCAGAAGTGCAGTGGGACGATCCGGCCAATCGTCTGATCGTAGCTACCGGGCCCCTGGCCGGAACAAGGATGGGTGGTTCCGGCACGATTTCGTTCAGCACTAAGGGTTGTCTCACCAATGGTGCCACTTCAACTCAAGCCAACGGTTTTATGGGCGCCTACATGAAATTCTCCGGATATGACGCCATAATCTTCCAGGGTGCGGCCAGACGCTGGGTCTATCTCTACCTGCACGATGGCAAGGCAGAGATCAGAGATGCTCAATACCTGCTGGGGAAAAACACCTGGGAGACTGAGGACGCTATCAAAGCCGAATTGGGCTACACCGAAAAGGGGATGAGCGTCTTCTGCATCGGTCCGGCCGGCGAGAACCTGGTGAAATTCGCTGGCATCTTCGGTGATAAAGACCATGCCGCCGGCCACAATGGCTCCGGCGCGGTGATGGGTAGCAAAAAGCTGAAGGCCTTCTGTGCCGCTCGCGGCAAGGCCACTCTGAGCGTTGCCGACTCCAAGAGGCTTTCCGCCAACGCCGAGGCAATCTGGGATTTGATACAGACCAATCCGCTTACTCGCCGGATATTCGACTGGGGTACCGGTGGTACCTATGAGTCACGCGATCAGCAGATGGCGGCCGGGACTTTGCCCATCAAGAACTACACTACCAATGCTTATGCGGAAGGCCATCTTATGACCACCCAGTATACGCGTGAACATTATATCCACAAGCCGAACCCGTGCTGGGCCTGCCGAATGCATCATCTGTCCATGGTGACGATCACCGAAGGTCCCCATCGCGGACAGACGGTGGAAGACCCCGAGTATGAAATGTACGCTGCCATGGGGCCACTGGTCGGCAATACCGACCCGGCGGAGACCCTGGTGCTGTCTAATCTCTTGACCCTTCTGGGATTGGAAGGCAATGAGGCGGGCTTTCTGGTGTCCATGGTGATTGATCTGTATGAATCAGGCATGCTCAGCAAAGAAGATACTAATGGGCTTGAGTTGACCTGGGGGAACACGGCCGCCATTCGGAGTCTTCTGGAGCGGATAGCCTCTCGACAGGGCGCCTTTGCCAATATCCTGGCTGAGGGTACCAAGCGTGCCGCCGAGGCACTAGGGCCCGAAGCGGAGGAACGTGGTATCTATGCCATGAAGGGACATTCTCCGCGAGGTCATGATCACCGGGCGATGTGGCGTGAGATGTTTGACACGGCCACCTCGGATATCGGGACTTATGAAGCTGGTTATATGGGTCCGGCCGACCCGGATACACACGCCCTGAAGAACATCTTTTCCCCGGAGGAAGTGAGTGCCCATACGGCGAAGACCAAGGGTCGGCGTCAGTTTGAGGATACCCTCGGCACCTGCACCTTCTGTACCCGTGTACCCTTACGCATGGTGACGGACACCCTTAATGCGGCTACGGGTTGGAACTTCAGCCCTGAGGAAGCCCAGGCCGTGGGCTTCCGGGCGGCTAATCTGCTGCGTGCTTTCAATATTAAGCACGGCATTGGCGTCGAATTGGAGCAGCCATCGGCGCGCTGGAGTTCGGCGCCGGTTGACGGCCCGGCCAAAGGCATCACTATCGTATCGGAGTGGGAGAACATGCTGGACAATTACTATCGGCTGATGGGCTGGGATAGGGTCACCGGGAAGCCCTTCCCGGAAACGCTGAAGGCTTATGGTCTGGAGTATGTTGTGCCGGACATGTGGCCATAACGGGCCGCAGGATTAACACCATGGGAAAAGTGCAACTGGTCATCAGGCCCTGGTTGAGCAGTACGTTGCGTTCCGCAACGCCAGGGCCTCTTCTCCTGGAAGAGGAAATAACTGGAGATACGACTATCGGCCGGCTACTGAAGGGACTGGCCAGTGGTAATAAGGCTTTTGCGGAAGCTGTTTTTGACAGCCAGGGAGAGAACCTCAGCGGCCGGGTGAGTGTTCTCCTGAATGGCCGACTTCTGGGATTCCAGGCGGACCTGAGTCGCCGGATAAAGGATGGGGACTGCATTACGCTCCTGCCCACTATCGAAGGTGGCTAGTCCGTCTTTAGTGGACTTCCGGTGGGTCCTCATGTGCCTCCGGAATTAGACAGGTGAGGGGCTTTTGGCGAGCCAGTCCCCGTGTGCCCGGAGCCATTTCCGGTGTCTCTCCCCATCGGGGCAATATTCCAAGACCAGCCGCCAGAATCTTTTTGAATGGTCCATTTGTTTCAGGTGCGCCAGTTCGTGAATGACTACATAATCAATGACGGGCTCGGGCGCCATTAACAGCTTCCAGTTGAAGCTCAGGCTGTCACGGGAAGAGCAGCTAGCCCAGCGGCTCTTTTGTCCCCGTACTGTTAACCGGCCGGGTCTGACGTTCATCCGATGAGCCCAGTTTGCGGTTTTTTCTTTTAAAAGACGGAGAGTTTCACTACGGTACCACCGTTCTAAGGCTGCTCCTAAATCTCCGTCGGTGCGTGGCAGACTGAATACCAGTGTGTTTTCTTCCAGCCTCACGTGCCTGGCTCTACCGCTGGCCTCTTCCGTTAGCACTTTGATTGCCCGGCCGAGATAGCGTATGGTATCGCCTGGCTTTATCTCTCTTCCGTTGGCGGACTGCTGGCACTGGTTGATCTTGTCCAGGTGCCCTAATATCCACTTCTGTTTTTCCTGAAGCAGGTCGGGCACCTGGCTGGTGCTGAAGGCTCTGGGGACCACTATCATGAGGCCGGTCCCCGGATTGATCTCGAGTCGGGCATACTTCGCCCTCCGGCTATGCCTTATGGCGTATTGGACAGTCTGGCCGTTCAGGACTATGGTATTCTTCAACAGTTATGCCTTAGCACCACCCCGCCCGACCCGGATGCCGATCCAGAAGACCAGAGCCAGGACCAGCAACGCTCCCATGCCTATTAAGGTATACTTAGCCCAGTCCGGAAATACGCTGACGGTGAATGCCCTTATGGCTGACCAGTTACTCGCATTGGAGGCACCATCAATCGCCCGGACGCGCCAATAGTAGGCGGCATTGTCCCGCAGGGCGGGTAGCTCCTCGGTCTTGTCCAGTGTGTACCGTGTGGTCGGCAAATTCGGTTTGTTCAGCACCGTCTGCTGGAAAGCGGCGTCCAGCGCGATCTGCAGAGTGTAACTGACGCCACTCGGGTCCGCCACTGGTTGCCACTCGAAAGTGGCCTTAGAACCCACGGTAGCACCTTCTTCAGGAACTGACAGCACTGGAGCGGGCGGTGGCTGTGATTCCATGGTGAAAGTGGTCCGGAGCGTTTGGGTAGCATCGCTGGCGGTAATACCATGTATGCCATGGATACTCGGTGGAGCATTGAAAGTGGCCGAGAACCCGCCGCTGGCATCGGCCGTGGTACTGGCGACCACGGTGTCATCGTACTTGATGGTTATGGTTCCCCTGAAGCCCTTACCCGTAATGGTGATGCTGGTGCCGACACTACCCGTGCTGGCGCTCAGCCCAACACTGACAGTGATATCGAAAATCGCGGTGGCGCTACTGGCGCCATCGGAAGCGGACACGGTGTAGTTCCCAATATCGAGTTCGGGTACTTCGAACTTGTCGCTGAAACTCCCGTTGGCATCGCTGGTGGCCGTCTTCACAGTGACATTACCGAAGCGGACCGTAATCGGCCGTCTCGCTCCGAAACCCGTTCCCAGGATGTTGACGGAAGCATTGATCTGGCCGGATGTTCTGCTTATCTCAATACGCGGCGTCGTGGCAAAAGTGGCGCTCGCCGAATAGGTCCCATCACTGACACGGATGGTATGGTTGCCGGTGGCGCTGGCCGGGGTGCTGATACTGGCGGTGAAACTGCCGTTGGCTTCAGTAGGGATGGTAGTAATTGGCGAGTTATCGAACTCGATTTCTACCGGCCGGCTGGCGCCATATCCGGTGCCATTGATGGTGATATTGCCACCGACCGGGCCACTGGCCGGACTGATAGCCAGATTTGTCAGGACAACGAAGTTTAGAGTAGTGGCATTGGTGCCATCGCTGGCCCGCAGCACGTGGGTCCCTCCGGGGCTGGTGGGGACGTTGAAAGTGGCCGTAAATGTGCCCGTACTGGTACTGGTAATTGTACTGGGAGTGGTACTGATATTCGTCCCATCCCAGGCCAGCGTTATCCGCTGGTTGGCCAGGAAGCCGGATCCGTTGACGGTAACCCTGGTACCGGCGCCGCCGCTTGTGGGAGTGACACTTGTTGTGGCCAGTACTTGAAAAATGGCGCTGGCGGAGTACAGGCCGTCGGTTGCGGTGACTACAGGACTGCGGTTAGCGGTGGTTGGGACCCGGAATGTTGCGCTGAAGGATCCGGTAGTCCCCGTAGCTACTGATGAAGGAGTGGTTGCTATGGTCGTGCCGTTATAAGTAATGACTATTGTTCGGCTAGCCCGGAAGCCATTACCACTGACTGTCACCACCGTATCTGGAATGCCGGAGGTTGGGGAGAGAGAGACAGACGATAGGACGGAGAAAGAAGCCGAGGCGCTGTTGCTATTATCGGTAGCAGTGACAGTGTGGCTGCTGGCAACGGCGGCCGGTATAGTGAATGTTCCCGTAAAACTACCACTGGCATTGCTGGCAGCGGTAGTAATGGCGGCGGTATCGAAGCGGATGGTGATAGCTCGGCTGGCCATGAAGCCGGTGCCGGTGACTATCAGTTGGTCCCCCACGTACGCCGATGCTTTATCGAGAGTTATTCCGGGGACCACGGTAAAGGTGGCGTTAGCGAAGTTGGTGCCTGAAGTCTCAACCCGGACAATATAGGAGCCGGTTGGGGCCGGCGTGACGTTGAAGGCCGCATTGATTGTGCCCCCGGCAGTAACAGTACCGCTGGTGACGGATTCAAAGATCGTACCGAAGGCAAAGTGTATGTGGAAAGCGACGCTTGGTGTGAAGCCACTACCTGTAACTGAGACCGATGTTCCCACCACCCCACTGGTGGACGATAAGGACACTGTCTGGGCCATGGCTGGCACCGCCAGTGCCATCAATAGAATAAGCGATATGATAATTGACGCGAGCGATATTGATACAATTCTCAGGTATTTCATTGTCTACCCCCTAAGATAATATAACGACCAACTAACCAATAAGTTAGTTTACTAGAGTCGGTCAGATGCCGGGCTTCTTGTCGTGTTTTCTGGCCTCTATAAATAGAGGATACATTGCTCCGGGGGTAGTGGCAAGCCCCTGGCAAAATGGAATAGATCTCGACCGGCTGGACGTTCGGCTGGTCGCTCAGACCGTTCGGGCAGCACACGCGGCTGGCATCCGGGTTAGTTTGTGTGGTGAAATAGCAGGTGATTCCCTGGCAGTGTCCATCATACTTGGGCTGGGTGTGGATGAGCTCAGCGCTAACCCGCCGGCTATTCCCGCTATTAAGCGGACTATTGCCCGGCTGACTCTGGCCGGTGCCGAAGATATGGCGAAGGCGGTATTAGACCTGGATTCTCCCGAAGAAATAAGACAGTATGTAGCCGGTAGGCTTCAGCCTGGTACTCTTCCCTAGAGGATATCACCGTCTTGGGGTCAGAGGCTGTCTTTTGGGTTTAGCTTCGGCTAATGAAAGCTGCAGATTGATGGTATTGAATACTTCGACAACCCTGGGATCGAATTGCTTGCCAGCGCACTGTTTCAATTCGTCCAGACCTTCTTCCGGTGTCAGCACTCGCTCACGGTAAGGTCGTTGTGAGGTCATGGCATCGTAAGCATCAGCTACGGCAATAATGCGGGCCTCGAGGGGGATATTATCCCCTTTTAGTCCGGTCGGATACCCGTTGCCATCATACCTCTCATGGTGATACTGCACCGCCGACAGGCATTCTTTCAAAGCGTCGATATGTTTGATAATGGCAACACCCAAAGACGGGTGAGCGCGTATCGGCTCCCATTCCTCGGGAGTCAAAGGGCCCGGTTTCTCCAGGATATCATCGGAAACCCCGATTTTACCGATATCATGCAGCAGGGCGGCGGCTCGGATAGCATCAACTTTATCTCTGGGGCAACCCAGAGCTTCGGCAATATCGGTGGCATACCGGGCTACCTTCTTGGAGTGACCATAGGTGTAGTGGTCTTTGGCGTCCACTGTGGCCGCCAGAGCGTAAATGGTGCTCAAGATCACAGAGCTACTCTCCGGGCCCACCTCCATCCGTATTACCTCGGAAAGGACAGCCTCAGAGGCCAGGCAAATCCGGTTTCTGCCAGTCTGCTTGGAAGAATAAAGGGCGGCATCCACCGTGCGGATAAGCTCTTCGCGCATCACGCCATCATTTGGCCAAGCGGCGATACCGATACTGCAGGTCAGCGGAATGCCTTTGTTGTCCATGTGGACTTCGATTTGCCGGCGTATTCTCTCGGCTACACGGCGGGCACCGTCAATCGAGGTCTGGGGTAACAGTATGGTAAACTCGTCGCCGCCGTACCGGAAGGCGATATCTACGTTTCTGATCGAGTCTTTGATGTAATGACTTATCTGTCTGAGAACATCGTCACCGGCCAGGTGGCCGTAAATATCGTTGTATGATTTGAAAAGGTCCAGGTCCAGGAAGAGCAACGAGAATATTTTGCCAAAACGAGAACATCTGGCGATTTCCTCGTCGAGGCGCTGATGAAAATAGCGGTGATTATAGAGTCCGGTCAGCTCATCAGTATTGGCTCTTTGCTTAGCTTGGGCGTATAACTGAGCGTTCTCGATGACTACCGCGGCATCGTGTGACAGGGTCATCAATACTTCCATATCATCGGCTGAGTAGAAACCACGCGGCAGCTTTTTGCTGATTACCAGGATACCTGTAAGCTTATGTTTGCTCATTATCGGACAGAATAGCTCGATGCCGATAGCATCAAGGGCGTTTCTTTCCACTTCCCAGAGCCCCTTAAACTCCGGGGCGATATCTATGGTCTCACGCGAGAGTGGCTTATTCTCCTGGGAAAGCCAGGTCACTATCTGGCTCTTATCGCGAAGTCGCAGGGGGACCACTGGCTCTTCTTCATTCAGTCGCTCGGCGAATTGGGAGTTGAAGTACCCATTACTGGGTAGTAATAGGGTCGCCTGACTGGCATGAAGCGCCTTGACTATCGGCCGCAGCATGGCCTCGGCCAGTTCTTTCAGTTCGAGTACATTACTCATCCGGCTGGCGAAATGGAGGACCATTTCACGGGAGTCGTAGCTCTTGCCGTAGAAGAGTTTGTCTACCCACTGTTGAATGGATTTCCTGATGGGGTTGAACAGCCAGGCCATTAGTATGGCAGTGATGATAATAGTTATGGGACTCGCGGCGTTGTTCCAGGACTGCAGTACCCGGTCTAGACCGGCCAGTATTACCAGGTAGATGGCGGTAATGCAAACCGTAATACCGGAATAAACCAGACCTCTTCTCATCACCACTCTGACATCCAGTAACTGGTATCTCATGATGGCGTAGGTCAGCACCAGGGCGTTACTCAGATGGCCGATGTGGTCGAGGGCGTAAGTCTGTTCCGGCAAGGCTTCAAACAAGGTACCAAAGACCGTCAGGAAACCGACGCCAAGCAGCAAATAAACAATCCGGTTCCGGTGTTCCGGGCTCCGCGAGCTGCGGTAGCTTTTAATCAGGGAATAGACGGCCGTGCCGGTAAAGAAGGCGCCGCAGGCAGTCAGGACATAGAGCCATGCTCCATAGTTATTGTATACGGTACCCTCGCCCAGGGTAAGTGTATTTCTGGGGATGTAACCCAGAGCAATCAGGACAGCGATTGCCGCCAGACAACCATAACCCAGGTTAGCGATAAGCCTGCTGCTTTTATGTACATAAGTGCTGATGAAATGCGAGTAGGCAATGATTGACCATGAGGAAAAGAAAGGAATAAATTTGAACCATAGCCAGGACTGCGATGCCGTAAAATCGGCGTGGGCCATAAAGCTTGTCAGGCTCCAGCCAGCAGAAGCGATCAGGTAGACCAGGAATAGCGTCCTTAGCCTGGTCGGTGCGTATCGTAGCGCAATCGCGATCAGTATGAAATAGATCAGAAGGGTGACAAACTGAACTATCGTACCGCTGCCCATTTTCCTATTCGTCCTGTTGAGTAGTAATCCAAGTATATTAGTCCTACCCTAATTTAAGGCGGAACAGGACGATAGTAAATCCCCCAAAGGGACTAGTAGGCAAGGTACTTTAGGGTCTTAGCTTTTTGGTGGCAAAAGAATATACCTCCGCGTGCTCATGGGGGAAATGAGCTGGTTGAACCGGGCGGAATATGGGTAGAGGCCTCCGGTAGTGGCTGCAGTTTAAGCTGGATGGACCGATTCCTTATCGGAAACCGTCTTACTCTCTTCGCCCGTCAGGGTAGACAGTACTCCATCTGCCGGGTTGATGTGAGGCGGTTTGAGGTGTGCGGGATCGGAACCAGCGGCCTGTCGCTTGGCGATATATCCCTGGAAGGCGCCGCCGGGCAGGAGGGATACTTCCAGCAGGTTGAAACCCTGGGCTCCTACCATGCTGGCATAATCCTCTTTTATTAACCGGAGTTGCTTGTCAATCGCCGTGGTTATCTCCTTAATGTCACGGCTCCCGTTTCGCAGCTCCAGGTAGATGTGCAGTATGGGTCCTTCGCGCTTTTCCTTACGTGCCACCCAGTCCACATAGTCCAGCCCCGAGTTTTCTATCGCCTGCCAGACTACCTTTTCGGTCAGTGAAGCGCCACCGAAATCAAGGATATTATCTGCCCGGCTGTAAAATATCATCTGCGGGATATTAATATTAAGTCTGGCATTACGTAATGCTGTTATCTGGACCATGTCATTGAGCATGTACCTGACAAAAGCCCCACCGTGGAAATTGGTGAGGACGATCACATACCGCTCTCCAGGGACCACTTCATTCAGTAACCGGGTCGCTGGCAGGTAGGTATGGTCCAAGGCCCATCTGGCGTAGTCTTTCTCCGGCATGAACTCCAGAAGATTGAAATAGGGCAGAAAAGTCATGTCCCCGTAGTCCCAGGTCTGCATCGCCACCATGACACATTCGGTCGCCCCGTAAACGTCCAGCGGGTATCTGCCCCACATTTCTTTGATTCGCTCTCGATATACCTGAGAGTCAGTACCGGATGACACCAGTCCTTTCAATGTCCACACGTCTCTGGGCAATAACTTCCGCCCGGCCATTTTGCTCTTGATCATTGCCCTTAGCATACGCGAGAGAAGTTTCGGTTTGGTCAGCATGGGTAAAACTCTCTTAAGCCCGCCTCCCTGACCAAAGCGTTCACCAATGGCGACCAGCATGATGGATAGCCCGGCCATCATATCTATCCCTTCCGACATTCCCATCTTAAAACCCTCTTCCAGCCGCTGCTGAAAGGGCATACTTTCTACCGTTTCTATGGGAGGTAAGAAGTCGAAGATACTCTCGTCTGCCAGCCGGTGCGCCCAGCAGCCGCTGGCGTAGGGGGGTGGTGCCAGCCCGTAGAGAAACTTGTCGTGTTCCCGGATAGCGACTTCGCCCCTTTCCTTACAGGAGGCAAACAACAGTAATGCGAGGAAGGCGTCGCCCAGTTCCCGGTAAAGGCGCTGGGTGACCGGCACCCATTTAAAAGAGAGTTCAGCGGACCGGCCGGAGGTACGCTGCCATAACATTGGCTTCTCCGGGAGTGCCGCCTCTATCTGATCGGGCAGGTAGGGAGTATAGTCAGCATAGGTAGTGATGGGTACTCGCTCACGAAACTCCTCGATGCTGCCCGGATGGGCGCCATGAAGCAGTTTTTTGCCCAGTTCGCATTTCTGGAGTAGTTCCAACTGCTCCAGCAGTAACTGCTGCTGGATGCCCATGAATTGCTCGATGTCAAGGTTGACGAAGCCGCAATATTTGCCCCACAGCTCCGTAGTCCGCCCATCTCTTAGAAGCTCAACTGCCTCCGGCATTAGTCGCCTCCTTCACTCAGTTTTGGCTGAGAGTGTAACAGGATTGGGGGGTCTTTGGCAAGGGATTATGTTCTTATTCGCGATACAGGCTAATAGGTATCCTGGGTCACGATCGAGAAGTCAATGGTAACATTTTAATAGGTTGGTAGTTTTGAGTTATTATTGATAAACTAGAGGAAAATGAGGATAGAATGAGAGTCATTGGCGCTATCGGCCAGAACGGGTCGGGGAAAGACGAGGTACTCAAATACCTTCGCAGTCGATACGGAGTGCCCTTCCTCTCCACCGGCGACATAGTCCGAGGTATCGCTGCCAGAGAAGGCGTCGAACCGACCAGGGACAATCTGCAGCGGATTTCAGAGAGATACTTCCGCCAGTTTAGTCAGGGCTATTTCGTGAAGTTGCTGGCCGAACAGGTACAGCAAGACAGGCGACCGGTCACCGGCATAAGCGGCATACGGTCGCTTGAGGATGTTACCATACTCAAGAATATCTTCGGGAAAGACTTCATTCTAATCAATGTATATGTTAGCGACCCGCGGGAACGTTACTCCAGGGTGTACCAGAGACGTGAAGCTAGAGACCCACAGGATTATGCGCAGTTCCAGCAGCAGGATGAAGCCGAAGAAAAAATCTTTCACACTCAGGAAGCCGTTAAGTATGCCGACTATTCGATCAGTAATGATGGTACTCTGACTGATTTGCATCGAGAGATTGACAGATTAGTGGTAACGGGAAAGGTGCTGACGGCTTAGCCCGGCGGGTCACCCGGTATTTGACATAGTAGACAAATCTCAGGAGGGAAAGATGGTGGATGTGATAGCCAGAATTATCTCGCAGCGGGGTACCTGCGCCGCCGGCCATAAGGTGGGTGGTGAGTTTGTCATCGGGCAGGAGACTCCTCGTGGCTTGTGCTCCTGGGCGTTCTATGTTCTATTCCCTTTTGCGACGGCCCTCCAGTCTGGTGGTTCTTTCCCCTGGGAAGACAGTCCCGACCAGGCTATTGTTGCCTGCCCGGACCCAACCAACCCAGTGGTATTCGAATTGAGACGCGTGCCAAAGTCTAAATGACCTCTGACTCTTCCGGTTGCCCTTTCTCCAGTTCGACTATAATGAAATTTAGGTATATCCATAAAGGAGAGGCGAAATGAAAAAGAAGAGATATATTATCGAAATGGGTACCGGTATCGAACAGCACGGACAGGAGATGACTAAGGCGGCGGTTAAGGCCGTCAAAGAGGCTATGAGCGGCGTTTGCCTTGTCGGCCTTACCGAGATGGTCAAGACATCCGGCCCGAATGACATGCTGCTGGATGTTTTGGTAGCGTGTCCCCGGCCGGAGGAAGTCAATATAGAAGAGCTTGGCAAGGCGCTCCCCTTTGGTCAAAAAGAGATCAAGGTCGTCGCTGGTGGTATGTCTGTGAAAGGGCACTTCCATCCCGGCATGGGTGATAAGTCAGACGAGATAATCATCGCCAACGCCGCGGTGACGGTCTCTCTTGATCTTGATAAAGTTAAGTTGGGAAATTAGTCTGGTCGGTGTATCGTAATGCAACCGCGGTGCTATTCTGCTTTTTCCTGGACTTAACCGAAGGGAGAGGTAAAGGTGCCATTGAGAGAAGAGCTGAAAACACGAGTCTGTGAAGAGATCGATCGTTACTGCCATAAGATCATCGAGGTCGCTCAGACCATACTGGATAACCCCGAGACCGGTTTTCGCGAGGTCAAGACTTCGCGTCTGGTAGCCCAGAACTTTGCTGGACTGGGGATAGCTTATCGTGATGGACTGGCGATCACCGGCGTCAAGGGAATAGTCCAGGGAGGCGGTCCCGGCCCTACCGTGGCCATTCTGGGCGAATTGGACTCGATAATTGTCCCCACTCATCCCAAAGCCGATCCCACAACTGGCGCCGCCCACGCCTGCGGTCATCACTGCCAGATAGGGATGCTGATCGGCGCGGCTATAGGGCTGAGCCGGTCGGGAGTCCTACCGGCCTTGGCTGGCCGGGTTGCTTTCATGGCCACACCCGCCGAGGAGTATATCGAGATTGAGTTCCGTGAGAACTTACGTAAACAGGGTAAACTCTCTTTCCTCGGTGGTAAATCGGAGCTTATTAAACTCGGTGAGCTCGATGATATTGATATGGCGATGATGACCCATATCTATGCCACTACAGAGAACAAGAAAATAACGCTGGGTAGCACTATGAACGGCACAGTGGCCAAGCAGGCCCAGTTTATCGGCCGTAGCGCCCACGCCGGCGGTGAGCCACACAAGGGAATAAATGCACTCAATGCCGCCATGATCGCCCTCAACGCCATCCATGCCCAGCGGGAGACCTTCCGCGATGATGACACGGTCAGGGTCCATCCCATCATTACCAGGGGAGGGGAGGTGGTTAATATTGTCCCCGAGGATGTCCGTCTGGAGACCTACGTACGGGGCAAAACGCTGGAAGCCATTCGCGATGCTAACGACAAGGTAGACCGTGCCCTCCGCGCCGGTGCCCTGGCCGTCGGCGGTAAAGTACGGATAACCACTCTGCCGGGCTATTTTCCAATAGTTAATGACGCTAACTTACAGGATTTGTTCCGGTCGAATGCAGTCCGGCTTGTCGGTGAAAACCAGGTAGGCGCCCCTACCCACTGGACGGCATCCACTGACATGGGCGATGTCAGCCACATCATGCCGGCGATCCACCCCTTCGCTGGCGGTGCTACCGGTACCAGTCATGGTAATGATTATCTGATAGAGGACTACGAAGTAGCGGTTATCAATCCGGCTAAGGTAATGGCGTTGACGGTTGTCGACCTCCTGGTCGATGGCGCTGTGAAGGGGAAAGAAGTACTGGCGAAAAGCCGACCTCGCCTGACCAGACGACAATATCTCGACGCAATGGTCGGCCTGCGTAAAGAGGAATTGTACCAGGGTTAGAGTCGCCGTACGGCTAACTCGATTTTTTCAGTGCCAGGTCAACGCGGTTAAGGGCCTCTTCTATATCAGCGGCGCTAACCATACGGTTAGTTACGGCACGGACTCTCCGGCCACCGGGATAGCTGAATTGCACACCTTGCGTGTTCATCGTCTGGACAAAATCAGGCGCCGAAAGGCCGGGCGCTGGTTCGAAGACCACGATGTTCGTCTGGATTCTCTCCGGGGAAATAACGATACGCGGGATGTTAGCTAGTCCGTAAGCCAGCCGCCGGGCGTTGGCATGGTCTTCCGCCAGGCGGTCAATCATTTTCTGTAGGGCAATTATGCCCGCGGCGGCGATATTACCGGCCTGGCGCATACCGCCGCCTAGCATCTTGCGCCACTTGCGGGCCCGTTCCACAAAATCCCGGGTGGAGCAAAGCAGGGAGCCTACCGGAGCGCTGAGACCCTTAGAAACACAGAAACAGACTGAGTTCACGGGTCGGGCCAGTTCACTGGCCGGTACTCCCAGGGCAACCGCGGCGTTGAAGATACGGGCTCCATCCAGATGGATTCGGAAGTCGTGTCGCCGGGCTATTTCCGCTACGGTAGCGGTATAGTCGGCGGTCAATACGGCGCCGCTGCATCGGTTATGAGTATTTTCTAAGCAGAGGAGCGTGGTCTGAGGCTGGTGAACATTGCGTGGCCGTATCGCCTCTTCAATAGCGCCGGGGTCCATCCGTCCCCCCGGATCATTCGGGACGGTGCGCATTACCACTCCACCCAGGGTGGATGCCCCGCCAACCTCGTACCAGAAGATATGGGCCTCGCTACCGAGGATGATTTCCTCACCGGGGTGAGTGTGCGTCAGGACGGCGATGAGGTTGCTCATGGTGCCACTGGGTGTAAAGAGCGCCGCCTCTTTGCCCAGCATGTTAGCCGCCAACTGCTCCAGGCGGTTGACGGTGGGGTCTTCACCATAGACGTCGTCGCCCACCTCGGCTTCGTACATAGCCCGCCGCATCTCTGCTGTCGGTACGGTTATGGTATCACTACGCAGGTCGATTATTTTCATAAAATCATCCTTTTTACCTGAAATTCTTCAGAGCTTACTCTTCTCTTCACTCATTCGCCAGCGCAGGTCTGGCTGTCTGGCAGCGGTGGTCTCATCTAACCGCCTGACCGGTGTGTTGTGCGGAGCGGCGTGCAAGATTTCCGGATTTTCTTCTACCTCTCTGGCGATAGCTTTCATGGCGGCGATGAAAGAGTCCAGGGTTTGCTTGCTTTCCGTTTCGGTGGGTTCGATCATCAATGCCTCTTCCACGATCAACGGGAAGTAAAT
The DNA here is from genome assembly GCA_028711795.1 of Dehalococcoidales bacterium. Lineage (GTDB taxonomy): Bacteria > Chloroflexota > Dehalococcoidia > Dehalococcoidales > JAQTRN01 > JAQTRN01. The sequence goes on from JAQTRN010000002.1 coordinate 17,832, forward strand.
GGTCGGTGGATGAAAGCCATAGTCGATCAGACGTTTGGCGATGTCAAATGTTCTGACCCCCTTAGCTTTCTGTCGTTTCCCGGAGAATACAACTTCATGCATACAGGTACGGTCGTAGGGGAGATGATAGTCTGCCCGCAACTCTTCTTTTAGATAATTGGCATTGATGACCGCGTCCCGGCTGACCTCGGCCAGTCCGGCCGCTCCCAGAGAACGGATGTAGGCGTAGGCTTTAATCATGACCCCGAAGTTGCCATAGGCTGCTCCCAGGCTACCGATGGAATGTAGTGGGGAGAAGAACGAATAGCCGTTGTCATCCTTCGTGACGATTGGTGAAGGCAGGAAAGCGGCCAGGTTGGGTTTAACGCAGACCGGTCCGGAACCCGGTCCACCCCCGCCGTGGGGGGTGCTGAAAGTCTTATGCAGATTCAACTGAACACAGTCAAAACCCAGGTCGCCAAATTTCACCCTGCCCAGCAGAGAATTAAGGTTGGCGCCATCGCCAATAAGCAGTCCACCCCTCCCGTGGACTAACTGGCTTATCTCTGCTATTTGCGGGTCGAATAGACCGAGAGTGGTTGGTAGCGTTAGTGTCAGCGCGGCGACCTCGTCGGTCATCAAGGAATGCAGGCTCTTCAAATCGAGATTGCCTTTGGTATCGGAGGGAACGCTGTGTATCTCGAATCCGCACATGGCCGCGGTGGCCGGATTGGTGCCATGCGAGGAATCCGGTACCAGTACCTTCTTTCGTTTCTTGTCACCTTGTGCCTGGTAATAGTCTTTTACCATCAATATGCCGGCCAGTTCGCCCTGAGCGCCGGCCATGGGGGCCAGGCTGGTCGCGTTCATACCCACAATCTCAGCCAGGTATGCCTGCAACTCAAACATCAGCTTTAGTGCTCCCTGGACGGAATCGGCTGATTGGTAGGGATGTATCTCGGCAAAACCCGGGAGACGGGCGATATCTTCCTGCCATTTGGGATTGTATTTCATGGTGCAACTTCCCAGCGGGTAGAAGCCGGTATCTACTCCGTAATTCAGCCGGCTGAGGTGGGTAAAATATCTCACCAGATCAACCTCGCTCACCTCCGGCAATTCCAGGTCCTGGCGGAGTAGTTCCCGCGGTGGCAACTCTGATGGGGTTACGTCCAGAGGTGGCAGAGTGCAGCCAGTTTTCCCTGGCTGGCTGATATCGGGGAGTAAATAACTCTCCATGGGACTATACCTTTCTCAGGACATCTACCAGCCGGTCAATATCCTGTTTAGTATTTACCTCGGTCACGCAGAGGAGCAGGCCGTTATCTATCAGGTGGCTCACATCCAGACCGCCGATTATTCTTTTCTGGAAAAGCGCTTCATTGATTTGATGAGGTGGCACCGGGCAGCGCACTACGAATTCTTTGAAGAATGGCTCCGGGAAAACAAGTGAGTATCCCCTGAGGGAACTGATGGCTTGAGCGGCGTAGTGTGCTTTATGGTAACACAATTCAGCTATGTGGCGAAGGCCACTTTTGCCCAGAGCGGCTATATAGACCGTAGCTGCCAGGGCGACTAATGCCTCGCTGGTGCAGATGTTGGAAGTCGCCCGCTCTCTTCGGATGTGCTGCTCCCGGGTCGATAGGGTCAGAACATATCCGGGTTTACCAGCAACGTCCACGGTCTTGCCGACAATCCGGCCGGGCATCTGACGCAGGTATTCCTGACGGCAGGTAAAGATACCGAGCCCGGGGCCACCAAAGCTGGTTGGATTACCCAGCGCCTGACCTTCAGAGACGACGATATCAGCCCCGTATTCGCCGGGTGGCCGGAACATCCCCAGAGAAATAGGGTCGACAATAACGAGCAGTAGCGCCCCAACCTCGTGGGCTCGCTGCGCGTAGGACCTCACGTCTTCAAAATGACCCCAGAAGTTAGGCTGTTGTACTACCAGGCAAGCGTAGTCTGGCGACAGATCTGCCGAGTCTAATTCCGTTTTGTCCAGAGCGAGGTCATGACCGCTGGCGTAAGTTTCGATTACCCGGTGATACCGGGGGTTTATTGTGGGCACTACCGCGATTTTATCTTTATGGGTAAAGCGACACGCCATCAAAGCGGCTTCAGCAGCCGCGGTGCTGCCATCGTACATCCCGGTATTGCTTACCTCCATGCCGGTAAGCTGACAGACCAGTGACTGGTATTCATACATAGCCTGTAATGTACCCTGGCTGATCTCGGCCTGGTATGGAGTGTAAGCGGTGTAGAATTCACTGCGGCCAGTGATATGGTGAACGACACTGGGAATGAAATGCCGGTAAAAGCCAGCTCCGAGAAAACAGACGTAGTCATCCAGGTTAGCATTTAAGTTTGATAACTGGCGGAGTTCCTTTATCAGTTCTAATTCAGAAAGAGGCGGCGGCAACCGGAAATTGGTCTGGCGGAACCGGACCGGAATATCCTGGAAAAGTTCTTCCGGAGAACTGGCCCCTATTTTCTGTAACATGACCGCCCGGTCAGCATTAGTATTCGGCAAATAGGGTGACGGCATTGACTAATACCTCCCCTCAATGTGAGCTATCTTCGGTTAGTTTAGCCTCGAATTGATCATACTCGGCACTCGGCATCAGCTTATCAAGTTCGGCTAAAT
>JAQTRN010000104.1 GCA_028711795.1 Dehalococcoidales bacterium
CCGGCACGGTGCCCTCGACCAGATGTCCACCCAACTGGCTATTCTTTTCATATAGAACAACCTTATGGCCCCGGATGGCGGCTACCCTGGCGGCCTCCATAGCGGCCGGGCCGCCACCGACGATGAGTACTTTCTTCTGCTTAAACACCGGCTTCAGTCCGTAGCTTTCGAAACCAACCTCGGCGTTAACGGAACAGCGGACGCCAGTCGGAACTTTACCGCTACAGAACTCGTTGCACCTGATGCACGGGCGGATACTGGCGGGGTCATTTCTCATCAGCTTGTTCGGCAACTCGGGGTCAGCCAGCAACTGACGCCCCATAGCGATAAAATCGGCCTTACCCTGCTTCAATATCTCTTCGCCCATGGCCGGCGTGATGGAACCGACGGTAATGACCGGTATCTTAACCTGGCTCTTGATCTGTGCGGCATAAGCCACCAGGTGGCCGCGCGGGACATACATAGCGGCGATACCCATCGCGCTGCCGTTATCCGGATTGAGTCGGGCTTCATAAGTCCCGACTGATATATTCAGGGCGTCGGCGCCGGCGGCCTGCAGTATCCGAGCGATCTGCTGGCTCTCATCGAGTTCCAGTCCACCCGCCACCAGATCGGTAGCATTCATCCGCACAATGATCGGGAAATTGGGACCGACCAGCTCCCTCGTCCTCCGGATAATTTCCACGGCGAAAGTCGTCCGGCCGTTAACATCGCCGCCATATTTATCGGTCCGGCGGTTAGTATTGGGAGAGAAAAACTGGCCGACGAGATAGCCATGCGCTCCGTGTACCTCCACGGCATCGAACCCGGCAGCCTTAGCCCGCCTGGCTGCCTGGGCAAAAGCCTCGACCAGTTCGCCAACCTCAGCCGTGGTCAGTTCCCGGGGTAGTCCGCCCATAACCCGGCATGGCACTGTCGAGGGCGCCACAATCGGCATACCCGTGATCACGCTGCTCGTCTGACGGCCGGCATGATGCAACTGCACCGCAATCCGGCTACCCCAGCTCTTTACCGCTTCGGTAAGGTCGTTCAGACCCGGAATATATTTATCATGGTCTATGACTACGCCCTGGTGCCAGCCCTTACCGCTGGGATGAACGGAAGTAGCCTCGATCATCACCATTCCCACCCCACCCTTAGCCCGGGCGGCATAGTGGTCAACCATCTTCCTGGTGACCATACCGTCAGGCGTGGCGTAGCTCCTCACCATCGGTGGCAGGACAATTCGGTTCCGGAGCTTAAGACAGCCGATTGTCCCCGGGCTTAATAGTCTATTCAGAGTGCTTGCCATGTTTCTCTCCTCAATTTTCTTTCTACCTGGTATCCTGCGTCAGTTTACCCCAGATAGGCGCCAAATTCAATGGGACTAACCGGATAGCGCTCTGGCAGAAGCCGCCACCTCTCTCACCGGAGTCACCAGGGGGGTGAAGTGTTCCGGGGTTATTTGGCCAGTATTCCGGCCAGGTCCAGCAGACCCAGATCGAGTGACTTTTTATGGGTTGCCACTTCAGTCAGGGGTGTGGCCGCTATCTCGCCTTTAAGCAACCCGATCAGCAGCCCGTGGTCGCCCTGGGCCAAATATCCGGTGGCCGCTGCCCCCAGCCGCGTGCCGAGCAAGCGGTCAAAGGCACCAGGAGCGCCACCCCTTTGCACATGGCCCAGGGTAGTTACCCGCAGGTCAAAGCCCAGACGCTCACGGTGCTGTTGAAAGTACCGCGCCAGTCGTTCCGCATTATACTCGGCGCCCTCAGCCACCACCACCAGGGCGTGGGCTTTGCCTCGCCGGTAGGCCACCCGTAGCTCCGCCGCCACCAACTCAGGGTCGGTCTTCACTTCCGGGATAATCACGGCTTCCGCCCCACCGGCGATACCCGCCATCAGCGCCAGGTAGCCACAGTCCTTACCCATGACCTCCACCAGAAAGGCCCGCTGGTGGGAAGATGCGGTAACCTTGAGCCGGTCGATCGCCTCCAGAGCAACATTCAATGCCGTATCCACCCCGAGAGTGATATCCGCGCCATAAAGGTCATTATCTATCGTCGAGGCAATACCGATTACCGGATAACCCATCTGTGACAATGCGTAAGCTCCGGCCTGAGTGCCATTACCGCCGATAATAATCAGGGCATCGATCTGGTACTGCCGCAGCATCTGCAATGCTTTCCGACGCCCCTCTTCCGTCTTGAATTCCGGACTCCGACTACTACCCAGAATAGTACCGCCCTGCTGAATGATGCCACCCACACTTCTGGCTCCCAGAGGCACGATATCGTCCGTCAGCAGTCCGAGATAGCCGTGACGGATGCCGAAGACATTCCAATCGCGGTCTAATCCGGTCCGTACCACGGCTCGAATAGCCGCGTTCATACCGGGAGCGTCACCACCACTGGTCAAAACGGCGATACATTTCATACCACACCCCTTTATAGCCCGGTAATCAGGGCTCTTGTGAAGTGTTCTGATTTCTATTTTAGACCATACCTTCCCGGGTGTATAGCTTGTTGTTCCCCGTTTCTTACGGTGGAAGCATCAGACCCAGCCAGCCGGCCCGCCAATCTCATTACTAAATCCGTATTTGAATATGCACGGCTATTTCTGTATACTAATCAAGGCATCCCGCTACCACCCAACCGACTAATGGTTTCGGCGGTAGTATATTGTGACTGCCAAATTTTAAAGGAGGCTCATTCAGTGAGAGAGGTAGTCGTTGTCAGTGGTGTCAGGACCGCCATCGGGAACTTTGGCGGCGCACTAAAGGACATTCCGGTTATCCAACTGGGTAGTATCGTCATTAAAGGAGCCCTGCGCAAGGCCGGTCTCAAGCCCAAGGCCAGCCGTGAGGTATTGGGGTATGCCCCCGAAATGTTCCGGGAAGCGGGCATGACAGAATTAGAGAAGAAATCGTACGATTGGGACAACTCCTTAAAAGAAGTCAACGTTGATGAAGTGATCATGGGCAACGTCCTCCAGGGAGGCCAGGGCCAGAACACCGCCCGTCAGTCGACAATTGCTGCCGGCCTGCCTAAAGAGACCAATGCCTTTACCGTTAATAAGGTCTGCGGTTCGGGGCTGAAGGCGATTACCCTGGGAGCGCAGTCCATTGCGCTCGGCGAGGCGGACGTGGTGGTCGCTGGCGGTATGGAGAATATGAGTTATACCCCTTATATCCTGCCTAAGGCCCGCTGGGGGTACCGCATGGACGTTAATGCCCGGGGAGAGCTCATCGACCTGATGGTCTACGATGGCTTATGGGAGATATTCTACGGGTATCACATGGGTAATACCGCCGAGAATATCGCTGTGAAATACGGCATCTCGCGCCAGGAGCAGGATGAAATCGGTCTCCTCAGCCACCAGCGGGCGCGGGCGGCGATACAGGCAGGCATCTTCAAGCAGGAGATAACGCCGGTGGCTATTCCGCAACGGAGGGGCGACCCCATTATTTTCGACACCGATGAACGGCCGATGGATACCACCCTCGAAAAGATGAGCAAGCTGTCCCCGGCGTTCCGCAAAGATGGCACCGCCACCGCCGGTAACGCTTCAGGAATCAATGACGCGGCCGCGGCCGTAGTGCTCATGTCGCGGGAAAAAGCCAAGGAGCTAGGGCTGGAGCCCTGGTTGACCATTAAGTCTTACGCTTCCGGAGGTGTCGATCCCGCCTATATGGGAATCGGTCCCGTCCCTGCCATCAAGAAAGCGCTGAGCCGGGCCGGAATTGCCTTAAAAGATATCGATGTTATTGAACTCAATGAAGCCTTCGCCTCGCAGACGATCGCCTGCATGAGAGAGCTTAAACTCGGTGTGGATAACACCAATGTCCTCGGCAGCGGTATCTCCCTGGGGCATCCCATTGGCTGTACTGGCGCCAGACTGGTCGTCACCATCATGCACGAAATGAAGCGCCGGAACCTGCAGCGAGGTCTGGTCTCCATGTGCATCGGCGGTGGCCAGGGTATGGCCATGGTCGTCGAAAGGAAGTAGAATAAAACTACCACGTCTCGCGCTACGCAAGCAGGACACAGCTGTAAATAATTAGGGCGAGGTGAAGACAGACCTCGCCCGGAGGCGTAAATATGGCACTGAAACACGTCCCCGGCAAAAAAGTAGCCAAGATAACTCTATTCGCCTTGAGTACCTGCGTCTGGTGTAAGAAGGTAAAACAGCTCCTCAATGATTTGGGGGTGGAATACGATTTCGTGGATGTTGACCTGCTACAGGGCGAGGAACAGGAAAACATTGTCAAAACGGTGGAGCGCTGGAATCCGCGCAGCTCTTTCCCCACCATGGTGATCAATGACGACAAATGCATTATCGGATTCCAGGAGAACGCTATCCGGGAGGCCCTGAAAACGCCGTGAACGAGACCGCGATTAGCCAGGATGAAATCAACCGGCTGTATGAGCGGCTGAAGAGGGAAGCCGAGGCTGGTGGCTACCACCTAAACCCCGATGTTGACTTCACCAAGGAACTGGTCAAGGGCATACTGGCCAATCAAAAGCGGTATGGTTACTGGGCTTGCCCCTGCCGGTTAGCCTCCGGAGTAAAAGAGGAAGACCTGGATATCATTTGCCCCTGCGACTACCGGGACCCGGACCTGACCGACTACGATACCTGCTATTGCGCTCTGTACGTCTCCCAGGCAGCGGTCAACGGTGAAAAGAAGATCGGCACCATACCGGAACGCCGGCCACCACTTGCCGAGAGGAAAAAGGCAAAGCCGAAGACCA
>JAQTRN010000105.1 GCA_028711795.1 Dehalococcoidales bacterium
GTTACTGATAGCCGCCCCAAAACTAATGAGGCCAAACCCGGGAAAGATGTCCCCAAGGTAACTTAGAGGTGAAGGCGCTGCTCCAGCGGGTCACCCGGGCGGCGGTGAGTGTTGGTGGGGAAGAGGTTGGCCGGATCGGGTCTGGGCTGGTGGCTTTTGTTGGCGTCGCCAATGGGGATACCGCGGAAGATGCCAGTTACCTGGCGCAACGGACCGTTAATCTGCGTATCTTCGCCGATGAAACCGGCAAGTTTAACCTTTCCCTCCTCGATGTTAAAGGCGAACTGTTAGTGGTCAGCCAGTTTACCTTGCTGGCGGATACCCGGAAAGGGCGGCGTCCCAGTTTTACCGGGGCGGCGCCGCCAACCCAGGCCGAGGTGCTGGTCCAGCAGTTCGTGGAGCAGGTCCAGACTACCGGGTTAAGGATAGCTACCGGGCGTTTCCAGCAGTACATGCATGTGGAAATTCATAACGATGGCCCGGTAACCATCTTGCTGGACAGCCGCGAGAGGGTATAAACAATTTGTTTCATTGACAAGCAGAGCCTAACCGACTCTGTTTTTTCATTTCTGGTAATCCCGGTGGTAGAATGGCAAATATTCTGTCCCCCAAAAGAAGACTAAAAAGCTGACGGACAAAAGTCCCGGCTGAGCTATTAAGATAACAGTGAGGGTTATCTGGTCACTGCTCGTAAGCCGGAATAGCTAGACCATTTTGAGACTGGCCGGCTCCAGTTCCAGGCTGATATCCAGGACTTTGACAGAGTGGGTTAGCGCGCCGATCGATATCAGGTGAACTCCGGTGGCCGCCACGGCCTCGATGTTGGTCAGGTTGATGCCGCCGGAGGCTTCGATGGTGATGCCATCGGGGATTAAGCCGATTACCCGGCGGATCTCGTCCGGGGGCATGTTGTCCAGCATGATGATATCGGCGCCGGCGGCAACCGCTTCCTGGACTTCCCGGGCGTTGGTCGTCTCCACCTCGACCTTTAAGCCCCGGGGAGCGGCCTGCTTGGCCCTGGCGACGCTTTCCTTGAGGCTGATGCCGAGGGCGCGTAGCGCTACTAGATGATTGTCCTTGATCAGAATGCCATCACCCAGGTGAAAGCGGTGGTTGTGTCCGCCGCCCATCAGTACCGCGTATTTCTCCAGCAGCCTGAGGCCGGGCGTAGTTTTACGCGTATCCGTGACTCGAACTTCGTGCCCTTTGGTCTTAGCCACGTACTGAGCCGTCTGTGTCGCGATGCCGCTCAGCCGGCAGAGGAAGTTGAGCGCCGTCCGCTCGGCTTTGAGAATGCTGGCTACCCGGCCGTTGATCGTGGCGGCGATATCTCCCGGCCGGATCATGGCTCCGTCTTTGATGAGTATTCTGGTGTTTAGCGCCGGGTCGACCTTATGGAAAACCAGGCCGGCTATTTCGATACCGGCCAGCACCCCTTCGGCCTTGACCAGCACCGAGGCTTCGCCCTGGAGCTCACGGGGTATCAGGATATCAGTGGTGACATCGCCACGGCTGAGGTCTTCCGCCAGGGCGATATCTATAGCCTGGTCAATTTGCTCCTCAGATGACTGTGACCTGTACTCCATTGATCTATCCTCTATCTATTTTCCCAATGCCTTCGAAAAGTCAGACCGACTGCCTGGTCAAGTTTTGTTGGTTTGAGTAAATATAATGTGGCGCTGCCACTGCGGCGAGCTTTGAGGGAAATCGGAGCGGAAATGTGCCCCGCGGCTCTCCTCACGAGTCAGAGCGGCTTCGGTTACCAGCCGGCCGGTTAGCACCAGGTTGCCGAGTTCGTATGTCGGCCGGTCGGTAGGCCGGGGCAAAATCTTTTGCCAGGCAGCTAGGATATCAGCCGCCTCCGTCAGTCCCTCTTTATCCCGGATAATACTCACCTTGTCCCAGTGAAGCTGCTGCAGGGCATGGAGACTGAGTTCGGGTACGGTTCCGGGCGGCTGGCGCTCGCTTAGCGAACAGCAGATGTCTTTAGCTTGCGGGGTGGGAGTGGCCGTCTCTGGCCTGGTTGTCTTTCCCGTTTTCTGCATGATCCTCTTGCTGAAGACGAGCACTTCGAGCATTGAGTTTGAGGCCAGTCGGTTGGCTCCGTGGACTCCGGTGCAGGCGGTTTCACCGGCGGCAAACAGCCCGGGGATGTTAGTCTCGCCCCAGCTATTTACCCGGACGCCACCCATCATGTAATGGGCGGCTGGCGCTACCGGTATCTGGTCCCGGGTGATGTCGATGCCGTGCTCCAGGCAAAAACGGTAGATGTGGGGGAACCGTGTGGTGATCACCGGTGGTGGCAGGTGAGTGACGTCGAGGAATACATTATCCGCGCCCGTCTTTTTCATTTCGTACAGTATGCTGCGGGCGACGACGTCCCGTGGCGCCAGATCAGCCTGGGGTGAATAATCAGGCATAAAGCGGTAACCATTCCGGTTGCGTAGTAACCCGCCTTCGCCGCGGACAGCTTCAGATATCAGAAAAGGCCTCACTCCGGGCAGGTGCAGCGCGGTGGGGTGGAACTGGAAAAACTCCATATCCGTTATCTCCGCCCCCGCCCGGAAAGCCAGGGACACGCCATCACCAGTCGCTACCTCGGAGCCGGTGTTTACCTTGTATAACTGCCCGCCGCCGCCGGTCGCCAGTATCAGGAAACGGCAGCCGAACTCGGTAATAGAGCCGGTCCGGTAGTCAAAGGCACGTATTCCTCGGACCACCCCTTTCTCCAGCAGGATATCGGTGGCCAGGCAATTCTCCAGTACCGGAATCCGGGAAGCGCGTACCCGGTTACTCAGCGTGATTTCGATATGCTCACCAGTGGCGTCACCCCCGGCGTGCAATATGCGAGACCGGCTGTGCGCCGCCTCACGCGTCAGAGCGATCTCCCCTTCGACGGTGTCAAAGGGCACTCCCAGGTTCACCAGGTCGGTGATACGGTCAGCGGCTTCGTTTACCAGGATGCGCACCGCTTCCGGGTCGGACAAGCCGTCTCCGGCGGCCATGGTATCCTGGAAGTGAAGTTCGGGATCATCGTTCTGACCGATGGCGGCGGCGATACCTCCCTGCGCATGCCGGGTGTTAGTCTCTTCGATATTGCCCTTGGTGATGACCAGTATGCGGCCTTCTTTACATGCCAGCAGGGCAGTATACAGCCCGGCAATACCGCTACCGACTATGATGTAATCATAATCATTCATACGGCACTCAACGCTTTTATGGCTTCCAGGTACGGGCCAGTCCGCTTATATCAGCCAGGAAAACCGGAAAATCTGAGAGTGTCTATCTCTCCCGTCTGCCGGCGATGCTCTCCCGGGCGACTCTCAAAGTTGCCCCGGACTCCACTTTAATGACGATGCTGTCTTCGCCGGTGGTTTCAATTACGCCAAAGATACCCCCGGCCGTAATGACCCGGTCGCCCTTTTTCAGCTCTTCGATCAGGCGGCGGTGTTCCTTTTCCCGTTTGCGCTGTGGTCGGATTATCAGGAAGTAAAAGACCACGAAAATCAGTACCAGAGGGATAACCAGTGACAGAATACTGCTCAATGTGTCCTGCTGTTGTCCCTCGGCCGGGGCTACGGTACAACCCCCGACCAAAGCCAGCCCGGCGAGCAAAACTACCAGTAACCCCCAGCTCAAGAATCGAAGTCTCCCCATTGTGCCTCCTTGTCCTAATTACTATCGTTAGGTTCGATTATGCCCTGCAGTGACCACGGACTGGTCCGGGTGATACGGATATTTATCAGGCGGCCCAGGCAGTCACTCTGACTGTCAAAGAATACTAGTTTACCATTTCGGCCGCGACCTTGCCACTTCCCCTTCTTCTCACCTTCTACCAGGACTTCTACTGTTTTGTCCAGCAGACGGGCGTTAATTTCGGTAGCGGTCTTTTCCTGAAGCTGCTCAATAACGCTGAGCCGTCTCATTTTTTCACACATCGGGATGTTGTCCTCAAGCTCTCTGGCGGCCTGAGTCCCGGCCCTTGGCGAGTAGACCGCCACGTGGACGCTATCGAAGCGGAGTTCAGCCAGTAAATCGGCGGTCCGCTGGAACTGCTGGTCGGTCTCCGAGGGAAAGCCGACGATGACATCGGTGCTCAGGGCAACATCCGCTACCCGGTCGCGTATCTGCGCCACCAGTTGGCGGTAATGCTTGATGGTATACCCCCGTTTCATAGCTCGTAGAATATCGTCATCGCCCGATTGCACCGGCAGGCTTATCTGCGGGCAGACCTTGTCCAGTGTGGCTATCGCCTTAATCAGTCTGGCACTCATATCCCGCGGGTGGCTGGTCAGGAAACGCAGGCGCGCCAGTCCCTCTATGGCGTTCAACTCAGTCAGCAGGTCGGCCAGGTCTGGTCCCTCCGTTAAATCATGGCCATAGGCATCCACATTCTGTCCCAGCAGGGTAACCTCTTTCACGCCCCGCCTCACCAGTTCCATCACCTCACTGACTATCTCCGGGAGTGGTCGGCTTTTTTCCCGGCCGCGGCGGTACGGCACGATACAGTAAGAGCAGAAGTTGTTGCAGCCCTGCATGATCGGCACGAAGGTGCTGGGTGCTGGATGCTGTGGCAACGCCTGGGCCGGGGCCGGTTCCTCCAGCCACGGTGGCAACTCTCCGGACTTAAAGAAAAAGTCGACCTGGGGGAACCTCTCTCTAAGCTGGTCAGTCTCGGAGTTCACCAGGCAGCCCGTAACGGCCACGG
>JAQTRN010000106.1 GCA_028711795.1 Dehalococcoidales bacterium
GGCCCCCGGGAGAACCTAAGGCGCAGGCGTTGCATATTCCTCCCTGGGTTTCTCTTTGGTCAGCAGGATTTCCTCGATTTTCAGGCCACGCATCTTGGTGATGACCAGTTTCAGGCTCTTATACCGCATCTGCTCCCCCTGCTTGGGTATCCGTCCCAGGAGGTGGAGCACAAATCCGGCCACGGTCTCATAATCACCCTCGGGGAGGCCCAGCTTCATCTCCTCATTGACCTCTTCGACACGCATGCTGCCATCTATCTGGAAGGTGTACTCGTTGATTATCTCGTACTCTTTTTCGGCGGCGCCGAGTTCATCACCCACCGGCCCGACAATCTCTTCGAGCAGTCCGCTCAGAGTGACAATGCCGGCGGTACCGCCGTACTCATCGACTACAATGGCCATGCGGTAATTCTTATCCCGCATCTCGGTAAGCAGCTCCCGGGTCGGCTTGCAGTCCGGGGTGAAGTAGGCCGGACGGATCAACTCGTCAATCAGGCTTTCGTTGGTGATGGTGTTCTTGGCGATGCCCATCAGGACGTCTTTTACCGAAAGGATGCCAACGACGTTGTCCCGGTTTTCCTGGTACACCGGGAAGCGGGACAGCCGGGACTCGGCATACAGGGCGAGAAAATCGGCTATTTTGGACCCTTTCTCCACCCAGATTACTTCGGGGCGGGGTACCATGACCTCGCGGACCGGCCGGCTGCCGGAATCAAAGACATTATCGAGTATCCTGGCGGCCTCTTTTCCCACGGTCCCCTCCCGGTGGCCAACGGATACCATGGTGCGGATTTCCTCTTCGCTGACCAGCGACCGGCCCACTGGTTTTCCGCCGACTAGTCTGGTCAGGCCTGAGGCTATCCAGCTCAGGGCGAAAACAAAGGGAGTCAGTACCCATGACATGATCTCCAGGGGCTGGGCTAAGGCCAAGGCTATCTTCTCGGCGTGGTGCGCGCCTATTGTCTTGGGAGTAGTATCGACGAAGATGAGGACAATAATAGTCACCGCGATGGTCGTTACCAGCAGCCCGGTATCGGGCCAGTACCGGACGGCCAGAGCGGTGGCCAGGACAGCCATCGCCGTGTCGGCCAGGTTCCTCCCCAGCAGTATGGTTGAGAGGAACTTCTCGGGCTGCTGTACCATTTTGACCACCCGCTGGGCGCCCTTGACCTGGGTGCTGACCAGGTGCTCGACCCGCATCCGTTGCAGGGACATAAAGGCCGTCTCCGACATAGAAAAGAAGGCCGATAGTAGCAGGCAGACTACGATCAGTACCCAGTAGGTGATTTCAATACCAGGCATAACTCGTTACCCCGATACTCTGGAGATGTAAATCATGATACCCCCAGAGTCATAATATCATCGGCCCTCATAGCTGTCAAAAGCCGAGCCTGGTTGGACTCTCGGTAGTCGGTGTGTCTGTGCTATAATCCGGCGTATGAAAGTCCTGGGGATCGAGACTTCCTGTGACGAGACCGCGGCGGCGGTAGTGGTTGATGGCACTCAGATACTTTCTAATGAGATTGCCTCTCAAGTAGAGATCCACACCCGCTATGGCGGCGTGGTGCCGGAAGTGGCTTCGCGACAGCACCTGCTGGCCATTATTCCCATCATCGAGCAGGCGATGACGGGGGCGAAAGTCACCTGGTCGGATTTAGATGGTATCGCGGTTACCATGGGCCCCGGACTGGCCGGCTCGTTGCTGGTGGGAGTCAATGTGGCTAAGGCGGTGGCTTTCGCTCACGGACTGTCGCTTACCGGAGTGAACCATCTGGAGGGGCACATCTATGCCAGCTGGCTGACCGGCCGTGATATTGAATTCCCTTTGGTATGTCTGATTGTCTCGGGGGGGCACAGTGACCTGGTGTTTATGCGGGACCACGGCGATTACACGGTGCTGGGACGGACACGGGATGATGCCGCCGGCGAGGCCTTCGATAAGGCGTCCCGTATACTGGGGTTGGGCTACCCGGGAGGTCCGGCCATTGAGCGGGCGGCCTGCCAGGGACAGACTTCGCTACCCTTACCCCGGGCCTGGCTGAAAGGCAGTCACGATTTTAGTTTTAGCGGGATTAAGACGGCCCTGTTGCACCTGGTGCAGGAAGGCAAAGTGGCTTTAAATGGTCCGGACAGTGGGCTACCGACGGTAGCTGATGCCGCCGCCAGCTTCCAGGAGGCGGTGTTCGAAGTCCTGGTCACCAAGACAGTGGCGGTGGCCCGGGAGTACGGGGCCAAACAGGTGCTGCTGGTCGGGGGGGTCGCCGCCAACCGGTCGCTGCGCCAAAAATTAATCGATGAGTCACCACTACCAGTAGTGGTCCCCGAACTGGTGCTCTGCACTGATAACGCGGCCATGGTCGCCGCCTGCGGCTACTATCGCTTTCGGGCCGGTAAGGTGGCTGGCCTGGACCTGGATGTGACGCCGGGACTCAAGCTGGCTTAGGCGTCCTGCCCAGAGGACAAACGTGGCACCGGCCCTGGGTGCACCGGGTATAGTACAGATGGAGCAGTCCCTGCTGCCGCCTCGCCGAGTTAATTAGCCGGCGGCCCAGTCCTAACTGGCTCGCCATGTGTCTTGCCACTGAATTGGTGGCCAGTTTCGGGTGGTGTTCGTAGAGGGCCAGGGCTTTTCTTTCCAGTTCGGGCTGATCGATAATTCCACTCCAGGCGGCAACAAAGGGCAGGAGTACGTTGACCACGATGTCAGTGGCACGCTCGCTTCCGAGGAGGGTTTGGCTACCACTCCAATGCCCGTCAGCCGCGACCACCAGGGCTTCCCTTAGGCGGCGATAACCTTGATTACCGGGATTCGTTTCCCGGACCAGGTCGATCATGGCCAGGAGCAGGCCGCCTTGCCGGTAGCGGAGCAGGAGATGACTCATGGCGGCCATCCGGCGCACCGGCGAGTTGCCGGGCCTGACTTTGAATAACTGCCAGGCACTGTCAGGCATTACCGCAGCCGGCTGTGGGACATTCCATAGCTTCTCCAATTTGTTGAGCCACTGTTTATTGGTGTAACGTACCGCCTCAGCCTGACGTGGTGGGGGCAACAGCCCGGCGGTGCCCAGCAAACGGGCCTGCTGTTGGGCCAGGTATTCTTCACGATCATGGCCACGCGCCAGCAGTTCCAGATCGGCCAGTGGCACCCGTTGCGCCAGTTCCAGGAATGGGGCTTTGTTCCGGGAGTATCCCAGGGCGGTCATTATCGCCTGGTACAGGACCTGACTGCCGGCCGTGTAGGCCAGTTCGGTCTGAAATCGGCGTACCCTGGCGGCAAAGCGCTGTTCGCCGGCCGTATCCAGCAGCTCGGCCGCACAGTGATCAGACAGGTGGTGCCCGGTCTGACAACATGGCGTATTTGGAGTGGCTGGCGGTCCTAATTGGCTGCCCCCCAGGTAACTCGCGGCTGGCAGGTAGCGGTCCAGGGCCAGAGTGGGGACACTCCGGCCGTTTTGTAGGGTGACCGGGGTACGGTCGTGCCGCCAGACCACCTGCAGGATGACCCGGTTGTAAAACGGGTCGAGGTGGTGACCGTGGGTGTGCCAGTCCCGGGACCGGACATGGATTTCGATATCGCCCTTGTTCATGATCCGGCCGATAGTTACCACCGCATCCCGGAAGTCGGCGCCATGTTCGTCATTCACCCGTCCGGCGTAAATCACCCTTAGCGGCTGTCCCGTCTCGGTGGTGAGATCGGTATTTAACGCCAGCCGCTGCCACATATTGACGACGGCGGTTTCCGTGAGATTGGCGGCTAGCCGCATCCGGCTGATGTTCCCGCACCTCCATCATTTGGCAACACGTTACCGTGTAATAGTGGCAACCACGTACTGAATGTTGATTTCGTACTCGGGTATGCCTGAAGCTAGCCTGACAGTTCAGCTAGTTACGCGGAGTATTCTACACGGAAACGTGTACTCTGTCAAGGTCTTTCAGTGGGTTTGGGGGAGATAGAGGCCTGGTATTTAAATTTGGCCCGCTCGGCGATGATAGACAGCAGGGTGGCCGAAGCGCCGCGTGGCCGGTACATGCCGGTCTCCCATTCGCTGATGGTTTGCTGGCGCGTACCCAGTCTCTCGGCCAGCTCGCGCTGTGTCAGGCCGAGGTGTCGCCGTAAGTCCTGAATGCGGTCGCTATCCCATTGTACCCGTCTAACTCGGCGCGGTTTGTCCATAAGCGAATTTTACACTATTTGACTGATTTGTTAACAGTGGCTGTCCAAGTCACCTATATTCGGGATGTAACCTATCCCCCTGACCCCCTTTCCTTAACTTAGGAAAAGGGGAAAACAAAGAAAAGAGGGCTTTCGCCCCCTCTCTAAAACTCTTCCCCTTCGTCCGCCGAAAGGGGCGTGGACTTTATAAGACACGAGAAGAGTAGACGGTACGAGTCCCAATTACTCGAATTATGACGCAATAACATGAGCTGCGGTAACAGTTATTTTTGACGCAATACCGTGCTTAGAGCCATTAACCACCTGCTCGCCCCGGAATATCTATGTTAGCCTTCGCAAAAGTATAGAAATTCAAAATGCCTATTTCACAGGAGATAATTGGCTAAGGTAACCACACTAATGCTCTTGGATAGCCCCAGATACCTCTGAATACCTGTATGTCGGGTTGCGGCGCGTTCCGAATTGCAGTATCATACGCTTTTAGCAGTCAAAGGGTTAGAGTGCTAACCGGCTGAGTCATT
>JAQTRN010000107.1 GCA_028711795.1 Dehalococcoidales bacterium
GCCGTCTTCTCGCTGATGAGTTGAGGAATCTGCGTGGTCAGCAGGCGGTGGTGCTCGGTATCCCGCGCGGGGGGATAGTCATCGCCCGTGAGCTGGCCGCAGCGCTGGAGGCTGACCTGGACATCGTGCTGGCCCGAAAGCTGCGCACACCGGGGCACGAGGAACTGGCTATGGGCGCTATCGCTGAGGGGGGCAAGGTATTTCTTAATGAGATGGTGGTCCGGGAACTGGGTATAAAGAATAGCGAAATCGAACAAGAGAAGACGCTACAGCTGGCTGAGATAGCCCGGCGTGCTGAGCTGATACGCCATGTTCTACCCCGGATATCTCTGCAGGGACGGCCAGTGGTCGTGACCGATGACGGCGTAGCTACCGGAGCCACCTTTCAGGCGGCGCTATGGACGGTACGCCAGGAAGCCCCCGCGCAGCTAATCGCTGCCATTCCGGTTGGTTCCGGAGAGACGGTACGGCGACTGGCGGCAGATACGGATGAAATGGTGTGCTTACAAGCGCCGTTGTTCTTTGCCGCTGTCGGGCAATTTTACTTGCGGTTCCAACCAATCGAAGATGAGGAGGTCCTACAGATATTGCGGCAGGAATACCAGAGAAGGACACAGAAGTCTAGCTGAGTATGCAGCCATGGAAATCCGGTACCAGCCATATTACATAACTGGCAGGTGTTAACGATGAATGAGAAATCGAAACTTGGCGAAGGAAACACCGTGCAATTCCCGGCCGGTAATGCCGTCCTCGAAGGTGATCTGAGCATCCCGGAAAAAGCCCGGAGTATTATCGTTTTTGCTCACGGAAGCGGTAGCAGCCGTTTCAGTCCCCGGAACCGGTATGTTGCCCGGGTCCTGCGGGAGAAGGGAATGGCTACTTTCCTACTGGACCTATTGACCAGAAAAGAAGAGGCGGACGACATACAAAGCGGTCGCTTTCGATTCGATATCGGATTACTGGCCAGCCGGCTGGTGGAGACTACTGATTGGCTCCGGCAGAATACTGATACCCGGGATCTAAACATCGGTTATTTTGGGGCCAGCACCGGGGCGGCAGCGGCTCTGATGGCGGCGGCGGAGCGCGCTGGCGAGGTGACGGCCATTGTCTCCCGTGGTGGCCGACCTGACCTGGCGGCCGCGGCGTTGGGTAATGTCAAAACGCCGACACTTCTCATTGTTGGCGGTCGCGATGTCCCCGTGATTGCTCTTAACCGGGAGGCGCTGGCTAAACTCCGGGGGGTGAAAGAACTGGCGATTGTACCCGGGGCTACGCATCTTTTTGAAGAGCCGGGAGCCCTTGAGGAAGTGGCGCGGCTGGCGGCTAACTGGTTCTTAAAGTACCTGGACTACAGGTCAGCCTGATAGCAAGATGGGGCAAGAGGGAGGGAAGCACTGCCCCCCTCCCTCTCTGTGGACTCGTTTTGGCTGGACGTGACTTAGTAGCCTCTTTCCTTTCTGATTTCATCAATAGTTTTAAATTGATTGATGATCTCTGTATTCCAATGCTCCATCATGTCATCGGTATGATAAGAGATGCTCAAGAGGGTATACTTGTCAGCTTTGGTTGACTCCCAGTAGACGGATAGCGGGATGAAGGTTGTCCACAGCTGGTTAGGTAGGACTTTGAACCGTTGCGCCGGCGAGTCAAACTCCATAGTGCGGAAAACACTCATGAACTTGTCTTGGTCGGTGACAGTGCCTGACCTCTTGAACCCCTCCATGAACCCTTGCAGGTAGGTACCGTAACTGATAGCGAATCTTACATTCTGGTCAGTATACCTCTTGATGAACTCATCACAGATCTTGTAGTACTCTTCCAGGTTGGTGCCCATCCGGTCGATGGCATTCTGTGGCACTATTCCATTCTTGTAGGCGTAGTAGTCAAGACCGCCCATACCCATGAGGCCATCGGCCGCCTTACCGTTGACCTTGAAGTTGTCATCGCTGATCAACTCGGTCAGACTGATAATTTGGACGTGCCAGCCGGCCTCGAAGACCTGCTTGGTGATTAAGATGCCCTTGGCGGGTGAAGCGTTTACATACAGCGCATCGGGGTTGGGTTGTCTGATCCGGGCGATAATGGTCGAGAAGTCGGTGGTATCGGACTCGAACATTTCGTCGGCCAGGATTTGGCATCCACCCAGCTTCTTGATCTGGCTGATACCATCCTCTCTCATGGACAGGGCGTAGGCGTAGTTCTCGGTGATGATGCTGACCGTCTTAATCTTCATATTGTTGATGTAGTACGGCCAGCAGGCTGCGGCTCGGATGCCGACGATCCCGGACGCCGCCCAGAACCACTTGATGCCGGGGCGGACCAGCACCGTGGAGGCGGCGGCGCTTACCAGAGCGATGTGTCTTGCCTCGCCTATTGGTTGGGCGGCCAGAGTACAGTGACTGGTCATTGGGCCGACTATCCACTGGATGCCATGCTGGTCAATCATCATGTTCAGACCGGCGACTGTTCTCTTGGGGTCGGTGCGGTCGTCGTATTCAACCAGTTCGAACTTGTAATTCTGCCCGTTGACGGTGAAGCCGCCGGCATCATTGATGAGATCCCGACGCAGTTCGGTTGACTGCCTCATTGGTGTGCCATAGGGGGCGTAGGACCCGGTGAATGAGCCCAGCAGTCCGATTTTGACGATCTGGGTCCCAGTGGTGGTGCCGCCGGTGCCACCCGTGCCGCCGGTGCCACCCGTGCCGCCAGTACCACCGGTATCACCGGTACCGCCGCAGGCTGATATGAAGGGTACAACTAGTAAGGCCGCTACCAGGCAGATACCAACTAACCAAACTAATAGTTTACTCCGCTTCATTGAATCCTCCTTAATTTGACTATCCTAAAAATATTAACTTGATTCCTTTCGTTCGATTCCCATCCCTCCTTTACTCTTTAATAGCGTATCTTTCTCCCTATTAAAACCCAAAAGCCCAGAAGCACTCGGTCCGAGTCTCCTGGGCTTTTACAATCCAGTTTTCCTGAAGTCAAAGACCACTCCACAGCGACACCACCTTTGGGGTTTAATCACCCCAGGCTGGAACTGTGTCCAGATCCTTTACTCTTATTTGTCTAATTTTGTCTTCTGATATTTACGACGATATTTTTTCTTTCTAAGCCCTCAGTATGGCTATAGTTCTTGTAGTTGCTTCTTCGCGGCTGCACTGCGGGCAGCGAAAAGATAAGAAAGTCACTAATGGTATTATAATCCACCCCACCCGGTGACGCAAATGTTCTTAATTATTGGTGGATTTTGTATCAATTCATCTAATGGTTTACCGGCCATACATAGTAGTCCATTCCTTTAATCTTCCCGCAATGTCACCCCTCAGCATATCCGGGGTGAACCGCCAGCGCCAGTTGCCTCCGGTAGTGCCGGGCAGGTTCATCCGGGCTTCGCTGCCCAGGCCGAATACGTCTTGTAGCGGGATTATGGCTGTGTCAGCAATTGACATCAATGCCAGGCGGATAAAGTCCCAGTTTATCTCATGGCCATCGGTCCCGAGGTATTTCAGAACGAACCGGCGTTCCTTTTCCTGTGCCTCTTTACTCAGGGTCGTAGCGGCATTATCCCCCTGGAACCAGCCAATGGTTGCGTTGTTGTCGTGGGTGCCGGTATAGACGACACAATTGCGCGGATAGGTGTGTGGCCGGTACTCATCTGACCCTGCATCCGGAGCGAAAGCAAACTGGAGTACTCTCATCCCGGGAAACCCGAACTCGTCTCTCAGAAAATTGACCTCGGGAGTAATTATTCCCAGGTCTTCAGCGATAATGGGTAGGTCTCCCAGAGCTTTGCGGACAGCGTAGAAGAATTCGGCTCTCGGTCCGGGGACCCATTGCCCATTTATGGCCGTGGTCTCCGTGGCCGGTATTGCCCAGTATGCCTCAAACCCGCGGAAGTGGTCTAGCCGGATTATATCAACTATGTCCTGTGTTTGACGCAGGCGTTGGATCCACCAGGCGTAATCATCTTGGGCCATTAGGTTCCAGCGGTATAGGGGATTGCCCCAGAGCTGGCCGGTCTTGCTGAAGTAGTCAGGTGGCACGCCCGCGACGGCGGTTGGGTGGCCGTCCGCGTCGAGAAAGAACATCTCCGGATGTGCCCAGACCTCGGCGCTATCAAGAGAAGCGAAGATAGGGATATCACCGATGAGCTTGATGCCGTGCCAGTGGCAATATTCTCTCAGGTGCCGCCACTGTCGGAAGAACTGGAACTGCTGGTATTTGTGGTTGAGTATTTCCGGGGCGAGAGCCTGGCGCCAGTTTTCTAGGGCGCCCGGTTGGCGTCTCCGGATTTCAGGTTCCCATGAGTTCCAGAGGGTAAAATGCTTGGCTTCCCGGAGAGCCATAAACAAAGCATAGTCCTCCAGCCACCAGGCGTTCTGTTCGCCGAAGGACTGAAACTGATTTCGCTCGTCCGGACCAGCCTTTTTCTCGAAGATATCAAGCGATTTTCTTAACAAAGGTATTTTGATTTTGAGGGCAGCGTCATATTCGGCGTACCCATGGGGGAGAGAAATGGAATCCAGGTCGGCTTGTTCCAGAAAACCTTCCTGGACCAGTCTTTCCAGGCTGATAAGCAGGGGGTTACCGGCAAACACGGACAGGCATTGATAGGGCGAGTTCCCGAAACCGGTGGGGCCAAGCGGCAGTACCTGCCAGAGGCGTTGACCGGCGCTTTCCAGA
>JAQTRN010000108.1 GCA_028711795.1 Dehalococcoidales bacterium
ATACTGCCTGGCCCGCGGCTGAAAGAGATACTGCGGAGACTACACGAGGCCAGACTGGAAGGACAGGTGAGGAGCAAACGGGAGGAAGAGACGCTAGTGAGAGACTGGCTGGCTAGTTGAAATAACTACCGTCCAAAGCCCACTTACTACTGGCCAGCGTCAGTTTACCGACGGGGGCGGGCTAACCTTAAGTGGCACACGGACCATCTCTTGTCCTTCGATGACGGCATGTAGAGAATAAGAGCCATATTGCGGGAACTCGATATTGTTGAACTCCATGGCGATACGGCCGATACTTTCCGTCCCGGTAACCAGCGGCGGGATGGCAAATTTCCCCTTTACCACAGGCATGACATCCCTGCCATCCTCATCTATCAGACGGGCTTCCAGGTCTTTCTCGCCGACTTCGACCACATTCGCCCGCAATTGAATAACCAGGCAAAAATGCGGGTGTTTACAGGGTACCTGAGACGCTATTATGGTATCAAAGCCGATACCGAGGGCATTTATTTTGGCACTCAGTTCCGCGTAATCACAGACAAAGGCAAAATCAACCCTCATACTGTTACCTCTTCATTAACCGACACTAACATCATTTCAACCGGATAGAAAAGACTGCAGCCGGAATGAGATAAACCGGTTAAGGCAGCCGGCTACTCCACCCGTTTGAATTGCTTGCGCGGGGAGCCACAGATAGGACAGACCTCCGGGGCTTCACCGGCCACGGTATTGCCGCAGACCTGGCAGACGTAGTAGGGCTCGTCTTTGATTTGCTTACCGGCCCTCAGCGTCTGGAGCGCTTCCTGGTAGAGAGCGTGATGGACTTTCTCCACCTCATTAGCATAGCTGAAGCTTACCTGAGCCCGTTTGTTTTTATCGGTCTCGGCCTGGTCAATAAAACCGGGGTACATCTGCATGAACTCATAATGTTCCCCCTCAATGGCTATCCCTAGATTACCCTCGGTAGTCCCGATGCCCCCAATGGCTCCCAGATGGTTACGGGCATGGACCGTTTCCGCTTCGGCAGCGGCCCGGAATAAACGGGCAATTGACTTATAACTCTCTTTTTCTGCCTTTTCCGCGAAGAACAGGTAACGGCGACTCGCCTGACTCTCCCCAGCAAAGGCCGTTTTTAGATTTTCCCCGGTATTATCCATCAGTTGCCTCCTTTATTCTACTTTCCGTTTCCACCAGATAAGACTCCAACTCCGATTGCTGTAGCTTATTATATATCTTCTCGGCCTCCGTTTTGTCCCCAATCAGGGCAAATAAAGATGGTCCTGAACCGGCCAGGTGGACTTCTTTAGCTCCGACTTCATGGAACTGCCGCCAGTACCCTTCAATACCAGCAAAGCAGTCGGGCGCTACCATTTCAAATACATTATATAGTAATGAAGGAATGACCTCGCGGCCTGTTTTCAGCACATGCACCAGTTTTTCAGTGATCTCGCCACGAGTGTAGTGATTGGCCCGCAGGCTGGCATACAGCCGCTCCGTTTTTCCCGGCGGTCTGTCTACCGGCGGCACTATCAAAACCACCCATCGGCGCGGTAGCGGCGGCAATGAAGTAACTATCTCCCCCTTCCCCCTGACCAGAGCCGTGCCACCGGAAAGGAAAAAAGCGACATCAGAGCCTAACTGCGCCGCCAGTTCTTGTAGCGTCTCGTGGGACAGACCCAACCCCCAAAGCTGGTTAAGGCCACGCAGGGTGGTCGCGGCGTCACTGCTATCCCCACCCAGTCCGGAGCGTAATGGTACCCGCTTGTGGACTTCTATAATTGCCCCCTGAGTGTACCCGCTAGATTCCCGGATGAGGTCAGCGGCTTTTGACACCAGACTCTTATCGGCGGCCCAGCCCGGCATATCCACTCTGTATTCCATATGCTGAGCTACCTCAAAATGGAGACAATCACCAAGAGTGATTGTCTGGATGACGCTGCGGACCTCATGGAAACCATCCTTACGTTTCCCCAGGACCTCCAGGGTCAAATTGAGTTTAGCCGGTGCCTTTAGGGTTAGCACTAGTCCTCATCCGCAGAAATGTCTGCCACAGTCCCACCCATTCCGCCAGGGTCAGCGTCTCCGCCCGGCGCTGGGAGGCGATACCCCCTTCCTGCAGCAAAGATAAGACCGTAGTCTTGGGTAGCTTCAGCCTCTGGCTCAAAGCGTTAGCTAGTTGCTTTCGGGGAGCTGAGAAACCCGCCCGCACCAAATCAAAGAAACTTTCGGTATCGGCTACTGCCACAGGGGGCTTGTCATACAGGCTAATCTTTACTATCGCCGAATCAACCTCCGGTACCGGGTAAAAGCACGTCGCGGGTACAAAACTGACTATTTCCGGTCTACCGTAGAACTGGACGCTGACGCTAAGCAGGCTCATCTTACCGGGTTTAGCCACGATAGTCTCGGCGACCTCTTTCTGGACCATGACTACCATGATTTGCGGCTTCAGCGACGCCTCCAGAAAATGGCGCAGTACCAGAGCTGTAATATAATAAGGAAGGTTAGCGACCACTTTATAGCTGGCGGGTCTCGGGATACCGGGTGGGAATTTCCCCTCCTGTTCGGGCAGCAAAGCCGCCGGATCAACGTCAAGTATATCCTCGTTAATAATAGTAAAATTCTTGGCCGAAGACAGCACCTGACCCAGCATACTCGCTAACTGGTTATCCAGTTCAATGGCAACGACCCAGCCAGCCTTGGTGACCAGTTCCCTGGTCAGGATACCCAGGCCCGGGCCAACCTCCAACACGACATTGGCAGGGGTCAGTCCCGCAGCAGCGATAATTAGTTCCAGCACCCCTTCGTCGATAAGAAAATGCTGTCCCAGCCCCTTACGCGGCTGAAGACCAAAACGCCGCAGTAACCGCTGCGTCTGGACTAACAGTGATTCCGCCTTTGCCGGATGCCGGTGATACGTTTTTTCCCCCGGTTTGCTTCTCATAGCTATTCAGTATCCTGTTTTAGCCTGGTAAAGACTATAACAGCTTTTCGGGACTATGGCTAGAGGTCACAAGAAAAGGCAACCGGGCAAACGCCAGAGAAAGGCCCTGGCCGACACGTGTTGTGACCATAATAGGGGCATGTTATAATGCCAGCTATGAAAGTCTCCGAGTTGGGAGAATTCGGCTTGATCGACCTCCTGGCGAAAACCGTTGACGAAGCGAAAGATAACGAAAACCCCGCGTGGCGACAGCTAATCATTGGCATTGGCGATGATGCCGCTGCCTGGCAGCGTGACTCTTCGGTAGAACTGGCGACCACTGATTCCTTTATCCAGGACATCCATTTTACCTTAGGCATAGTTGCCTGGGAGGAACTTGGTTGGAAGGCGATGGCCGCCAACCTGAGTGATATCGCCGCTATGGGCGGCGTGCCTGAATATGCCCTGATATCACTGGCCATGCCCGGCCATACCGAAGCCGAAGACATCGCCGGTCTCTACCGGGGAATGCTGGAACTGATGCGGCCATTCGGCGTGGCCATCGCCGGTGGCAATATCAGTAGCGCCCCGATGCTGATGATCAACATCACCGTTATCGGTCGGGCTACGGGCCCGAATAGTCGCCTGCTGACCCGCTCAGCAGCCAGGCCCGGTGATAAGATAGCTGTCACCGGCTTTCTCGGCGGTGCCGCGGCCGGGATGGAGATGTTCAAAAGAAACCTCCCGTTTGATCCCATAGTCACCTCCTCCCTGAGAAAAGCCACTTTCCACCCGTGTCCCCGGGTTACGGAAGGGCAAATGCTGGTCAAGCACGGAGTGACCGCCGCTATCGATATCAGCGACGGACTGATTGCTGACCTTGGCCACATCTGTGAAGCCAGCCGGGTCGGCTCCAGGATAGCCATCGACTCCATCCCAATCCTGCCAGAAGTAAGGACCAGCTTCGGCGACCGGGCGCTGGAACTCGCTCTGTCCGGAGGAGAGGACTACGAACTGCTCTTCACGGCCAGAATGGATATCATCAACGAAGTAAAAAAAGCGATATCCTGCCCGCTGACAGTGATTGGTGAAATCACCACCGGTAAGTCCGGCCAGATCTCCCTGGTTGATGGCCAGGGACGGCCTTTCAGCCTCGACAAAATGGGCTGGGACCATTTTACCGGAATGGCTAGCTGAACAGACATGAATGGTCTTGAGTTGATCAGCCAGAGCCCCGAGCAGACCCAGCAATTTGGCATTCGCCTGGGGGAACTGGCCCAGGCAGGGGATATCTTCCTTTTAATTGGCACACTGGGAGCCGGTAAGACTTGCCTTACCCAGGGGATTGCCTGGGGGCTCGGCATCAAGGAATACGCCATGAGCCCTTCCTTTACTATTGCACGGGAGCTCTATGGCCGGTTACCGTTGTACCACATTGACCTGTACCGCCTGGAAAACTTGCCGGAGATTGAAGACCTGGGACTGGACGATTATCTATACGGACACGGTGTTTGCGTTATTGAATGGGCAGAGAAAGGGCTAAGTATCCTGCCGCCAGAGCATTTGATGATTAAAATCAGCTACCTGAGTAATACCGGGCGGCGATTTGAACTGATCCCTTTCGGGCAACGATACGTCCACTTAATCCGGCAGTTCCGGGATTCCTTACTTCCCCTGCAGAAAGAGACCGGAAGCTAATGCAATTAGCCATCGACACTTCAACCGATATCGCGAGTCTGGCGCTGGTAAAAGATGACCAGTTGAT
>JAQTRN010000109.1 GCA_028711795.1 Dehalococcoidales bacterium
CGAGGAAGTGGAAAGGACTTTCAATGTATTCCGTCTAAACCTGGGGATGAATATCATCTATGTCGATGCCAGCGAACGGTTTATTAACCGTCTTAAAGGAGTAACCGACCCCGAAGTCAAGCGTAAGGTGATCGGCGAGGAGTTCATACGGGTTTTTGAAGAAGAGGCCTTGAAAATAGGTAAAGTTGACTTTCTTGCCCAGGGCACGTTATATCCGGACGTTATCGAGAGTGCCTCATCGGGTAGTAAGGCCTCAGCCAAGATAAAGACACACCATAATGTTGGCGGTCTGCCAGCTAAGATGACTCTGAGTCTACTGGAACCATTACGATCGTTGTTTAAAGATGAAGTGCGCCAGGTGGGACTGGCTTTAGGGCTGCCGGAAGAAATGGTATGGCGACAACCATTCCCCGGACCGGGACTGGCCATCCGTATCATCGGAGAAGTTACCCGGGAAAAGCTGGAGATACTGCGGGGCGCCGACTGGATAGTGATGAGCGAAATCAAGAATGCCCAGCTGTATCGCCAGGTATGGCAGACTTTTGCGGTGCTGACCGACGTTAAATCAGTCGGCGTTATGGGAGATTTCAGGACCTATGGCTATCTGGTGGCCGTTAGAGCGGTAACCAGTGACGATGCCATGACCGCTGACTGGGCCCGCTTACCCTATGATGTTTTGGCCCGGATATCGTCCCGTATTGTCAATGAGGTCCCGGGCGTTAACCGGGTGGTCTATGATATTACCTCCAAGCCGCCATCGACCATTGAATGGGAGTAAAGGACAATCCTAATTACTATCAAGAGGGAAGGGATGAACTTTATTTTTGGTAAACCTAGGATCGCAGGAGACGAACTTGTCAGGTGTCTGAACTATTTAGAGGAAGAGTGGAAGCTCAGTATCTTTCAGGAAAAGGCTGCTGAGATATACAACAACACTTTGATGGCTTACGGTAGTTCCGTCAGCAAAGACCGGCATGCAGCCACCGAAATGCGCCGGGCAGCTGATTATCTGGCACAGGCAGCTGCCGAAATCCTGAGACGGCGGGACAAGATGGTACGTATACCGGATGTCGCTTCAGCGATGTATTCCGCCTGGCAGAAGACCTATGTGGATTATGCCGGGTGGACTAAAGCACAATACGCCGCGATCATAGCCACCGCCAATGGCACAGACCCTGACGCTAATCAGATCCAGGAGCTTTTTGCTCAGGCTGAGAGGTCTCGGGAACGAGCCGAGGATGAGGAAAGCAAACTGCTAAAGCGCCTCAAATTGGACGATGCCGAAATGCAGCGGTTGCTGGATAAAGCAACGGCAGCGGTGGCCACCGAAAGCTGGCAACCTCAAATAGCTAAGTGAGTGCGGATGTCGCGGTTGTCATGATATATCCGAACACCAAATCTAATTACGGTCATAAAATGAGATTGGTTATCTGGTGGAGGTGAGTCCTGAAAGTTCTGGTTGTTGGTGGCGCGGCCCGGGAACATACCCTGGTGTGGAAACTATCGCAGAGTAACCGGGTAAGCGAAATATTTGTTGCTCCGGGTAACGCCGGGACGGCTCAACTGGCGCATAATATTGATATTGCCGCTACTGATATAGGATCCCTGGTTAAAGCCGCTAAGGATAATAAAATAGATCTGGCGGTCGTGGGCCCGGAAGGCCCCCTTGCTGAAGGTATCGTTGACCGTTTCCAGAGTCAGGGGATTCCTATTTTCGGACCTACTAAAACCGCCGCGCAAATAGAATCAAGCAAAGTATTTGCCAAGGAACTGATGCACAAATACGGAATACCCTGTGCCCGCGGCATTAGCTTCTCAACCTATGCCCAGGCCAAGAAATACGTTCAGGGGCAGAAACCACCTATTGTAATTAAAGCTGATGGTCTGGCCAGTGGTAAAGGGGTAACTGTCGCCAGTTCAATTTCAGAAGCCGTAGAAGCGCTGGCCAATATTATGGAGCTTAAAGCCTTCGGTGCCGCCGGCGACCGTGTTATCATCGAAGAGCGCTTGACAGGGAGGGAAATGAGCGCTTTCGTGTTTACTGATAGTGTCACCATAGTCCCGATGGTAGCCGCCCGTGATTACAAACCGGTATTTGATGGGGATCATGGACCCAATACCGGTGGTATGGGCAGCTATAGCCCGCCTCAGTTCTATGACCCTGAACTGGGTAAAGAGGTCCTGGAAAAAATTATGCAACCGGCGGTCAAGGCTATGTTCCAGGAGAAAAGACCATATAAAGGCGTTCTTTATGGTGGCCTGATGCTCACTACGGAAGGCCCTAAAGCGCTGGAATTCAATGCCCGTTTTGGCGACCCGGAGACCCAGGTGGTTTTACCTTTACTCAAAACGGACCTGGTGGATATAATGCTGGCGGTCATAAATGGTAATCTGAGCCAGGTGAGTATTGACTGGAGTGACCAGGCCTGTGTTGGCGTGGTCATGGCTTCAGCCGGCTATCCCGGCAAGTACCAGACTGGTTTCCCCATAACTGGACTGGATAGTCTGGATAAAGACATCCTCGTGTTTCACGGCGGGACCAAAGTGGATGCCACATCCCGGCAGGTAGTCACTAATGGAGGCCGGGTATTGACCGTAGTTGCACTGGGTAAGACAGTTGCCGAGGCCAGAGAAAAAGTGTACCGTAACGTACCCCGGATTCATTTCAAAGGATGTCACTACCGAAGAGATATTGCGGCTTGATAATATAAAGGGGAGTATTATGCCACTGGTCGCTGTGGTCATGGGTTCAAAGTCGGATGCCGAGATTATGCAGTCTGCCATAGAGGTACTGGAGAAACTGGGTATCGAGTACGAGGTCAACGTGATATCAGCGCACCGTACCCCGGATAAGGCGCGGCAGTTTGGTCTGGAGGCGCAAAACCGTGGTATCGAGGTAATAATAGCGGGCGCTGGCGGGGCAGCCCATCTACCCGGGGTACTGGCTAGCTGGACGATTCTACCGGTCATCGGCGTACCACTGCCAACCAGTGACTTGAAGGGCGTTGACGCGCTCTATTCTATTGTGCAGATGCCCGCCGGTATACCGGTGGCCACAATGGCTATCGGTAGTGCCGGCGCTAAGAACGCAGCCTATCTGGCGGCTGAGATTCTAGCCTTGAAATATAATCAAATCAAGGAAACTTATGAGAAATACCGGAATGAGTTACGAGGAGCCAGCAAATGATTGAGCGGTATTCCCGGCCACAGATGAAGAGAATTTGGTCAGATGAGAATAAATTCGGGAAGTGGCTTGAAGTAGAGATCTCTGTTTGTGACGCCTGGGCGGAGACAGGCGTTATCCCGCGTAAAGTGCTGTCTAAGATAAAATTGGCTAGATGTAATTTCAAACGCATGGGCGAGATACTTCAGGAGACACATCACGATATGACGGCCTTCCTGGGTGCGGTCTCGGAGAGTCTGGGAAACGAATCGCGGTTTATCCACATGGGTCTCACCTCCAATGATGTCATGGACACGGCTCTTAGCCTGCAACTGGTAGAAGCCGCCGACTTACTACAACAGGATGTAAAAGAACTTATTTCCGCCATAGTCGAGAAAGCCATACAATATAAATATACTCCGATGGTGGGCCGGACGCATGGCGTCCATGCCGAGCCGACATCCTTCGGGTTGAAGCTGGCACTATGGGTTGATGAGATGAAGCGGAACCGGTACCGGCTGGTTGAGGCCCAGAAGGTTATTGCCTTTGGCAAGATCTCCGGCGCTGTCGGGACTTATGCCACCGTACCACCTGAAATCGAAGAGATCGCTTGCTCTAAGCTAAAGCTAACTCCGGCGGCAGTATCCAATCAGGTATTGCAACGTGACCGTCATGCTCAATTCCTGACCACACTGGCGATCATAGGTAGCTCTCTCGAGAAATTTGCCACCGAGATCAGAGGTCTGCAGCGGACCGAAGTGCGAGAGGTGGAAGAGCCATTTAGCGCCGGACAGACCGGCTCCTCAGCAATGCCGCACAAGCGCAACCCAGAACTGAGTGAGCGGGTTTGCGGGCTGGCGCGATTATTGAGAGGCTATGCCTTGACTTCCATGGAGAATGTTGCCCTATGGCATGAGCGGGATATCAGCCATTCGTCTAACGAGCGTGTCACCATACCCGATGCCTGCCTTGTACTTGACTACTCACTCACTCTCTTCACCTCTATTATCCGGGGTCTGCAGGTATACCCGCAGAGAATGAAACGGAATCTTGCCCTGACCAAAGGCCTTATCTTTTCGCAGCGGGTGATGCTGGCCCTGATAGACAAAGGAATGACCCGTCAGAAAGCATACGAGATTGTACAGCGAAATGCCATGAAAGCACTTAAGGCCAACCGGAATTTCCTTAACCTGTTGAAAGCCGAACCCGAAGTCACGTCGGTCCTTCCCGCAGACGAACTGGCGTCACTCTTTGATGAACAATACTACCTGCGCTATGTGAACGACATTTTTGAACGCCTGGGTCTGACCGAAGCTCAATGGAAAGAAAACACCAGCCGCCTTGAATCTTCCAAACTGGCTCCGCGAGCTATTTAGCCATGTCATCAAATGGATTCCCCTCGACCATTAGCGAATAGGTCTTCAAGGAACATGATGGAATACTACCAGGAGACTGTTCATGGATAACAAATCATCGATCGTCCTCACTACCGACTTATCCCTGCCGCTGTTTATTCGTGGTA
>JAQTRN010000003.1 GCA_028711795.1 Dehalococcoidales bacterium
GAGTAGGCTCGTCTGAAAGGAAACCAAAGTAAACCTGGTAGGTTCTACCG
Source organism: Dehalococcoidales bacterium (assembly GCA_028711795.1). Taxonomy (GTDB): domain Bacteria; phylum Chloroflexota; class Dehalococcoidia; order Dehalococcoidales; family JAQTRN01; genus JAQTRN01. The sequence goes on from JAQTRN010000003.1 coordinate 51, forward strand.
AAAGGAAGCTGCGGAGCGGGTTGTCCGGAGTGCATAGGCTACCTGGGACGTTCTTTTTACCGCACAATTTTAGCTTCAGTCCAATCTTTCAGCGGCACACTTTCAGCGGTTGACGATTTCTCAATCACGGGGATGCCGATAAAAGGCAGGTTGCGGTATTCCTCTTTGTAATCCAGGCCATAACCAACCACGAATTCATCCGGCAGGTCAAAACCCACGTAGTCCAGAGGAACGTCCGCTATCCGGCGTACCTGCCTGTCCAGCAAAGCGCACACCGCCAGGCTGGCCGGTCCCCGGGCGCGCAGATAGTTTAGCAGCCAGTTCAGAGTAATACCCGTGTCCACTACATCCTCTACCATGATAACGTGCCGGCCGGCCACACTCAGGTCAGTGTCTTTCGTTATCTTTACCGCCGAATCGCTCCCACCGCTGTAATAAGATATCGCCATGAAGTCTACGTCCAGGGGTATCGTTATCTGCCGGATCAGGTCAGCCATGAAGCAGAGAAAACCCCGCTGCACCCCTACCAGCAGCGGGCGGCGGCCGGCGTAGTCACGCGATATCTGTTCCGCCAGCGCCCGCACCCTGTCCTCAATCTCGGCGGCGGAATAGAGTACCCGCCTGATACCATGAGCCCGGGTCTGGGCCAGCGGCCCGCAGCCATACTTTGCCAGCAACCGATCGTAGTCATTCTTGTGCAGCAGAGTAATCTTGATTTCGGGATATAGCTCCCGGAGACGCCTTAATTTACGGTTCTTTTCGGTAACCAGACTCTGCTTGAGCGTGGTAACCTCCACATAGAGCTCAAGGCCGGGTAAATAGAAGTCCGGGGTAAACATCTGGGTGACCTGGTCGCCGTTCCATCTCAACGGGAAGGAACAGGGCTCATAGACCCACTCGATATTATAGAAGTCCAGCAACCGGGCGAACTCCGCCTCGCTGGGATGGGCAAAGGTTACGCCCCGCGCCCGGCGCAGTGCGGTGGTATCCGTCATGGTGCTGGCGGGTAGCTGACTCTCGGAATCCGGCTGGCTACCCAGAGCTATGGCCACCAGTTGAGCCATGGCCGTCACGAAGGTGATATCCCGGCTACTGAATTCACGGGGTTCTTTGGTATAGATTCGGAGACTGCCGATAGCCAGATCCCCCGATACTACCGGCACTCCCAGAATAGAGACTATGCCCGCTTTGGCGGCGATATCAGGGTACTGAGTACGGCTGTCTTTACTAACGTCAGCAATGATGATCGGCTCTTTAGCCAGGACTTCGGTAATGCTCCGCTCGGCGTCCATAATTCCCTTACGCAGGAAGAACTGCGGGAGCCCCCATGAGGAAGTGTGGATCAGCTTCTTTCGTGTGGAGTCCAGTAGTACCAGTGAAGCGCCAGCGCCGATTGATCTGGCAACGTCCCTGGCCACAAAATCCAATTTCTCTTTTAAGGTCGAGGTCGAGTTTACTTTAGCTACGGCGCGGCGCGTTGCTTTGTAGTAGTCCCGTTCTGTTTTCAAAAACGATCAGTCTCCATTTCTATTGTAGACTAATCAGGCATATAATTCAACGAAATCTAAAGGTCGGTAGTGGTCAATTTGAAATAAGTAAGTATCAACAAATGCTTGACCGCTTATGCCATACTTAAAGAACGGTAAGGAATAACAGAACGCCAGAGAAGCATATAGTCAAGAACCCTGCCGCTTGTAGCTCTTTGGTAGATTGATGGTTTAAAGGGTGGTAAGGTACGGGCGCAAAGGCTTTTAAGCATTAGACGGGCGGAGATAGCTAAGAAGGCAGCATTAGTTAGGTGGGCAAAGGTTCAATCTATACCCAAACTCATCTGTATGGCCTTATTTACTTGAGGCATTTTCACAGAGGATAAACGCCCCCTTTTGTCACGCAATAAACTCTTAGGAATAGTCATAATCCGTCCCAAATCTACTGAACCCCCATGGCTTAAACCACTTTCGTGATCTTTGAAATTAACTAGAATGGGTAAATCTTTTACGGTATGCGTGATATAGGCAACTATAGTAGAATCACTTCGCTGATTTCCGATATCGTTCTGTATTATTAATGCTGGGTGCAGGCCAGCCTCCCCACCCCAATCTACATCGTATATTTCACCCCTTTTCACCTCAAGTGGTTTTGGCATAGATGTTAATCACCCCATGAAGATGCGATGTCCTGAAGGACTTTGATAGGCTTCTGAGAAGAGTTTCTATGTTCCTTTGCCATAGTTTCATAATATTTGATCATTAGTTCCTCTTTGCGTTTGCGGGCTAGTTCTTCTAAGCATTTAGAAATAACCCCGCTACGAGTAGTATTAGTTTCTTTGCGAATCTCATCTACTATTGCTATCAAATCAGGATCAACAGTGATTGATATACTATCCTTGCTCCTCTTAGTCTGTGAAACCATAGTAACACCACCTAGTATGATTTATTGGTCGTATAAGTTATATGATATTGTATATTGTTATTGTACCATATCTTGTCAACACCCCTAGTATAACATTCCATAAAATATTGTCCAAATTATCCTGAGAACTATTTACAACCCACTACCCAAAGACCCGTAGGCAGTACTGGCAGTGGTCTAATATCAAAAAGTGAGGGAAACTGGCAGGCCACTACTCCAGAGTTAAGAACAGGTGGTTGATTTTGTCAGGGCTGTGGGTTAAAATATTACCTCAGTAAAGAGTCCGAATTAGTCCTGTTGACCGGAGTCGGGCGCTGTTTTCCCAGGTTTGTTGGATAATAAGACCCTTAAGCGAGGGGCCTTTTGGTCTCTGGCGGGGTTCATTATGACATGTTAAACATGTTTACTGACGGGGTGGTGTTTGGACATGGAAACAGGAATAGCCCAAAAGGTACTGGCCGGTGATGTGCTGGCGGCTTCTCGATTGATGCGTGGCCTGGAGGATGAAGACGCCAACGCCATCGAGCAACTGAAGACCCTCTATCCCCACACCGGCAAAGCCTACATCGTCGGCGTTACCGGCTCCCCCGGCGCCGGCAAGAGCTCGATCATCGGCTGCTTGATCGGCATTTTCCGGCGGCGAGGCCTGAAAGTCGGAGTCGTCGCCATTGACCCCACCAGCCCCTTTACTCACGGCGCCATCCTGGGCGACCGTATCCGAATGCAGCAATACAACATTGATAACGATGTCTTTATCCGAAGCCTGGCCACCCGCGGCTGGTCCGGCGGTTTATCCAAAGCAACGATAAGCACCATTCACGTTATGGACGCGATGGGAAAAGATATCATCTTGGTAGAGACCGTGGGCGCCGGCCAGGCCGAAGTGGACATCGTTCGGGTGGCTGATACGGCTATTGTGGTCCTGACTCCAGGGATGGGCGACGAGATACAGATGATGAAAGCCGGTATCATGGAAATAGCCGATATCTTCGTAGTCAATAAAGCCGATATCGCAGGCGCTGAGGAACTCAAAGAAGAACTGAAAGTAATGATCTCCATGAAACCACACCTGCCCGGGCAATGGCAGCCATCCGTTGCCCTGACCGAAGCTGTCTGCGACCGGGGTACTGAAGAACTGGCTACCGAAATCCTGAAACATAAGGAGTTTCTGGGTACCAGTGGTGACATGACGGAGAAGCGGAGAGCGCGGGCCAAATTGGAGCTTATCGACGCTATCGAGAGTTCGCTGATGAATTACATCTACCGCAACATCGATAAGGGAGATTACCTGGAGGGATTGATTGAGGATTTGACGCGCCGCGCGACGGACCCATATTCAGCGGCGCAAAGGATTATAACCCAGTTAAGCCAGCAGCTTGAGCCAGGCTATGATGCCGTGACCAATTCGAGCGGGAAACCGGCTGATAGAAATAAATGATTTTCAGGAGGTAAAGATGGATTTCGAATTGACCGAAGACCAAAAGATGCTCAAGACCATGTTGCGAGATTTCGCCAAGAATGAGCTGGAGCCGGTAGCGGCCCAGATAGACCAGGCCGAAGTATTCCCCGCCGAACAGGTCAAGAAAATAGGCGAATTGGGTCTGATGGGTCTGACCATTCCCGAGGAATATGGCGGCGAGGCCAAGGGTATGATCGAGTTCTGCATCGCCGTTGAGGAGCTAGCGCGCGCTTCGGCTGCGGCCTCGGCCTATTTCCGCATCAGCCTGTCCCTGGCCATACCGCCCATCGCCATGTTTGGTAACCACGAACAGAAGAAGAAGTGGCTGGTACCTCATGCTCGCGGCGAAAAACTGGCCTGTTTCGCTTTAACTGAGGCCGGAGCCGGCAGTGACCCCGCCGCCCTGCAGACCACTGCCACCAAAAAGGGCGATGGCTATGTTCTCAACGGCAACAAGCTCTTCATCAGTATCGGCGCCGAAGCCGAAATCATAGTGGTCTTTGCCACTCTGGACCGGGCACTGCGCCACCGGGGTATAACCGCCTTCGTGGTGGAGAAAGGCACTCCTGGCTTCTCGGTGGGTAAACATGAACACAAGATGGGGTTCCGCGGCCTATCCGCCACCGAACTGGTATTTGACAACTGCTTTGTCCCCGCGGCCAACCGGCTCGGAGAAGAAGGTCAAGGCTTCAAGGTAGCCCTCGAGGCGCTTGACGAGAGCCGGGTTACGGTCGGGGCCGAAGCCGTTGGTATCGCTCAGGCAGCCCTGGACGCATCCATCAGCTATGCTCAGGAGCGCCAGCAGTACGGACAACGCATCGCCAACTTCCAGGCAATCCAGTGGATGCTGGCCGATATGGCCACCCAGATCGAGGCCGCCCGGTTACTCTGCTACCAGGCCGCTTACCTGCACGACCGGAAGCTGCCTTACATGAAGGAATCAGCCATGGCCAAAGTGTTCGCTTCCGAGATATCCAGTTTCGTGACCAACAAAGCCATACAGATCCATGGCGGCTATGGCTACACTCGGGAGTATCCGGTCGAGCGTTTCCTGAGAGATGCTAAACTAACTGAGATATACGAAGGCACTTCCGAGATGATGCGTATGACTATTGCCCGGGCGCTGGTAGGGAAAGGTTAAATCACAACAAGAGACGAAGGAGGATAATATGGCAGAAAAGACAACTAAAGAAATCTTGAAGGAAAAAATAAAGCCGGGGGAACACGTCCCACTGTACAACCCCCGGGCGGTGGAAAAGCTGAAGGGGGAGTTCGAAAAATGGCAGAATACGGTTGTCTCCAAGAAAGATAAGGACAACTGGTGGGTTACCCCCCACACCATCCTGGGCTCCGATATCCCCCGGGAACTGCTCTACACCCCACTCAGCAATACCGACCTTGATTACACGCGGGACCTGGGTTTTTCCGGACAGGAACCATATACCCGTGGCATTCACACCAATATGTACCGCGGCCGTACCTTCACCATGCGGCAGATATTCGGCGCCGGTTCTCCGGAATACATCAATAAGAGAATCAAGATGCTGCTGGAGCACGGAGCTACCGGCACGAACTGGGCGCTGGACCTGGCTACCGTGCAGATGTTTGACTCTGATGAACCCGAGGCCCTGGGACAGGTGGCCACGGTCGGCGTTCCCATCGATTGTGTCGAAGACATGGAGGTAATCTGCAAAGATATCCCGATTGATAAGGTAAGCAACTCCATTATCACTCACTTCCCCCGGAATACAGCCATCATATTCCCCATGTTCCTGGTCATGGCCGAGCGCCGTGGCGTTCCCTGGACCGAACTACCGGGCAGCGTGCAGAACGACTTTATCATGGAAAGCCTGGTCCGCAGCGCCGTGGAATACATACCCCCCAGGGATGACTTCCGCATCCAGTGCGATAACATCGAGTTCATCCGCAAGAACGTGCCTAAATGGAACTTCGTCACCCTGAACGGCTACAACCTGCGGGAGTGGGGCACTTCCGGCGTTACCGAGATGGCAGTGGCCCTGGCTAATGCCATTGACACCCTTAAGGACATGATCCGGCGCGGCCACGATTGCGACTGGATAGCGGAAAGACTGGCCTTCTTCTGGGCGCCAGCCAATGACTTCATGGAAGAGGTCGCCCGACTGCGGGCGGTCAGACGTCTGTGGTACAAGATCATGAAGTACCGCTTCGACGCCACCAACCCCAGAAGTATGTGGATGCGCTGCCATGTTCAGACTTCCGGCGTCTCCCTTACCCGGGAAGAACCGATGAACAACATCGTCCGCGCCGCCTTCCACGCGCTGGCGGCGGTACTGGGCGGCGCCCAATCACTGCACGTCGATTCGTACGACGAGGCTTATTCGGTGCCTTCCGAGGAAGCGTCCATTCTGTCCCTGCGCACCCAGCAGATCATCGAAGCCGAGACGCAGATCACCCAGGTTGTCGACCCGGTGGGCGGTTCCTTCTATGTCGAAGCGCTGACCAACGAAATGGAGAGACGGATACTGGACGAACTCGACGAGTTGGAAAGACGCGGCGGCGTCGTTGAGGCCGTCACCAGCGGCTGGCTACATAACCGCGTGGCGCGCTTCATCGAGAAAGAGCAGCGCATGATCGCCGATGGCGAGATAAAGGTCGTCGGCAAGAATACCTACCGGGCGCCAGACCTGAAGATGCCTGAGATCTGGGTCCACGAGTATGACGAGAAGATAGCCAAGCAGATGCGTGACAAGCTGGCCAGCCTCAGACAGCGGCGGAACAATGAGAAAGCCAGCAGCGCTATCGAGGCCTTAATCCAGGCCTGCAAGAAGAGCGATAACGTGATGCAGTACACCCTGGAATGCGCTCGGGCGGATGTCACCGTCGGTGAAATGCGCCGGGCATTCGTCAAGGCCTTTGGCTCCTGGAAGTCGCCTCTTTACATGGCCTGAGAATAAGAATTTAGAGGGTGAATATAATGGCAGAGAAGAAGATCAGGATATTGTTAGCCCAGTTCCCGCTGGAAAATCACAACCGCGGGCTAATCGCCGTCGCCGGGTTACTCCGGGACGCCGGCATGGAGGTCATCTTGCTGGGTAATGCGGTGTCAAACCGTATCATCGATACCGCTATCCAGGAAGACGTGGACGTGGTCGGCATCAGCACCTATTGCGGCGGTGAACTGGCCCTCGGCAAAGAGTTGATGAAGGTAGCCGAGAAGAAGGGCATCAAAGACCGGACGGCGTTCGTCCTGGGTGGGATATTCCCACCCAGCGACGCTCCCAAGCTGGAGGCGATCGGGTTCAGCGGTACCTTTCCACCGTCGGCTTCCCGTGAGGAGATAATCGCCGGAGTCAAAGCTGCCGCTGCCGCTAAAAAATAGCTTAGGCCGGTGGTGCGTAAAGTCGGCAGGCCGCTTCGCCTTCGACCACAACCTCACCTCTCTGGTTAAGGCAGGTGTTCTTGATGGTGATGATGCCCTTGTCTTTGCGGGCATCAATCACCTCGGCGATAGCCGTAACCGTATCGCCTATCTTCACCGGTTTCATGAATTTGACCGATTGGGAGAGAAAGATCACCAGCCCCGGATACTTGGCCATGGCCGTGGACAGTAACAACAGACTGAAGACGCCGTGGGCGATGCGGCCGCCGAAAAAGGTCTTCTTGGCGTACTCCTCGTTCACATGAATGGGATTAAAATCCCCGGAAATGCCCGCCGTAAGAACGATATCGGCTTCGGTCACCGTCTTGGTGTGGCTGGTCTTATAACCAATGCCCACCCCGAGCTTATCCAGTATTGAGACCTCTTGTTGTGCCATCGCTACCTCCATACCTTTTTATTTGTTGTTTGACTGATGTGACTCTAAACGACGAGCTGCGCCTGTTCCTCAGCCATGATGGCGGCTCCCAGGGCGGTAATGAACTGGGGCTGTGGCGGCACCAGCAGTTTGATACTCAGCGCCTCCTCCACACTCCGGACAAGGCCAACATTCAGCGCGCCGCCCCCGGCAATGGCGCAGTCCTTTTCCAGCCCCACCCGGTCGATCAATGTCGAAATCTTGTTGGCTAAGGCCCGGTGGACTCCCGCCAGAATATCTTCCTTCGAAGCGCCTTCCGATACCCGGGAGATGGCCTCAGATTCACCGAAAACGGCACACCCGGTGGTGAAGGTCACCGGATTCCGTGCTTTGAGAGAAAGGGGACCGATATCCTTCAGGTCTATCCGGAGGACATTGGCGATAATATCCAGAAAACGCCCGCTGCCGGCAGCGCACTTCTCACTGATCACGAAGTTAGTGACCTGTCCTTTCTCGCTGAGACGGATCACCTGGGTGAACATCCCCTGAACATCGATAACCGTTCTAACCGAAGGGAAGATGTTATTGATCCCCCGGGCACAGCAGCGTGTATCCGCCACCTGCTGATTGCTGAAGGAGACGCTATCGGCGCCCTGACCGGTAGCCACTGTATAACCGATAGCTTCAGAGGAGAGCCCGGCCCGGGCCAGCAGTTCCTCTCTGAGTCTCTGCGCCGTCGCCTTGTAATCGACTCCCGAGGGCAGCAGGTGACTGGCCAATGGCTGAGCAGCGGCGACGATCACTCCCTTGCTGGTGCCGGAGCCGATATCAATACCCATGAAATACGCCATGATGCCGCCTCTACCTAAAGAAAGTGACTTCTTCCAACCGGCGCTCCTTGGCCGCGATCACCTCACCCCTCTCCCGGGCCTTGAGCACCAATTCTTTACCCAGCAGTGCAGCGCCGACCGCTCCGGTGAGCAGTGGCTCGGCCGGAACGAAGACCTCCAGACCCAGGTTCTGTTTCAGGGCTTGGACCACTCCGATATTCTTGGCGACGCCGCCCGTAAAGACGACGTCGGGCTCTATTTTCAATCTCGTTATCATCTTGACCACCCGGCTGGCAATAGCGTCATGCAGACCAGCTACGATGTCCGGCAGCGGTGTCCCTTTAGCCAGATAGGCCATAACCTCCTGCTGCGCGAAGACGGTACAAATGCTGCTGATTTTAATCTTACTGGTTGCCTGCAGGGAAATACCGCCGAGGTCGTCCAACTTCAAACCCAGAGTGTTGGCCAGGACTTCCAGAAACCGGCCAGTCCCGGCGGCGCAGCGGTCATTCATCACAAAATCGACCAGCTTGCCTTTCTTGATCTTGAGTCCCTTGGCATCCTGGCCGCCGATATCGATGGCAATACTGACCGTCGGGAAGAGCTGGTATACTCCGCGGGCGTGGCAGGTCAATTCCGTGATCTGGCGGTCAGCGAAAGGCACGTTAATGCGCCCGTAACCAGTAGCGACCACATAGGCTATTTCCTCAAAGTGGAGATTGGCCCGGTTAAGCGCCTCCTCCATGACCCGGTTAGCCAGCCGGCGGTGTTCCGCGCCGGTGGGTCCGATGACGCGCGCCCGAATACACTCGGCCGCATCTATGATTACCACCTTGGTCATGGTGGAGCCGAGATCAATACCGGCAAAATAGATTTTGTAATCTCCTTCTGACTGGCTACATCAGGCCTTTAGCCGAGTAACTCCAGGAAGGCCTGGACTCTGGTCCGCAGCGGCGCTAACGCCGCCTCGCTGTAGTCGTGCTCCAGATAGATGTGAGGGGTGCCAATATGGTCCAGATAGTCCCTGACCGCGGGCACCTCGTAGCCGTGGATATCGCAATACCGCACCGCCTGCAGTATCACGCCGTTGACATTCCAGTCCCTGATATATTCTTTGATGTAACCGAACCGGCTCTCCAGGTCCTGGATATAGTCTTTCTTGGTCTCGCCGTAAGTCGCCTCGCGGAAGGTGCGCGGACACTTGAGTTCCACCAGGTAGCGATAGGCCAGGCCATCCAGGGGATCGTCAGTCTGCGCCACCGCCGGGAAGAAGGCGCGGCTGCCAACGCAGATGTCATCCATGACCACGTTGGCCCCGGCGCTCTCAATCATTTCCACCAGAGCGACATTATCAATGATACTCCCCCAGATGAGCAAGCGCGGTTTCTTCGATAACTTATTCTTACGTTGCTTGACTTCACTGATGACCTGTTTCAGCAGGTCGTTGCCTTCCGCCACCGGAATGCTCATCAGTGCCACCATGGTCTGCAGGGTCTCGGCGCCGGAGATGAGCGGCGGGTCTGGTTTCCTCAGGTCGTATAGTTCCCGCACCAGGGCCCGCTGCTGATTATGGAGATCGATAGCCTGCTTCAGTTTAGCGGCGGTGATCTTCTTGCCAGTGAAGTCCTCCAGCGTCTGGCGGAGGGTCTTTATCTGCTCCTTCATCTGCTCCTGAGCAGCCAGATGAGTAGTGTGCGGGACATCAAGGAAATAATAATAGGGAGGATTCAAGTAGGTACGCCAGATGTGCGATGTCTTCTCGCCAACATCACAGACGTGGGCCATTACCACCCCATCCATGAAGTCGTACTTACCTTTCAATCCCAGGTCCAGAGTGCTGCGAATAAAGGGGCAGACGATGGTAGGCAAGCAGGCATCTGCCTTGGTTATCGGCTCCGACATTTGGCCCAGGATGCGGAAAGGCACAATGTCGAGCGCCGTCAGCATTTCGAGGACCGGATAGATACAGAGGTAGCCCATGACCTGCTTTCCTCCGGCCTTTAATTCCTGCGCCCGGGACGCCCGGTCCTGATAGATCTCTTTTATCCGCTCGATTCCTTTTCTATTTACAACCATCGATAGGGTCTCCTTATTACTCACTTTGCTGCCCCCTACCACTCCAGCCCTTCATCCCGCCTCTTCTGCTTGTAGTGGTCCATCATTTCCTCAAGAGTCTCGGCTTTACGCATAGTTTCCGCATGATTGAAGAGTTTCAGATCAACGATATCACCCTCGGCGACCAGTGTCGGCACCTTTAGTTTATTCAATAGCCGGTCCTGGATAAGCATCAAATGATTGGTCGCCGTGCGGCAGGTCAGCAGCGGATGGAGCAAACCGCCATCGCACTGATAGGTGCGGGCCCATTCCAGATAGGGATAGGCGAAATAGCCCATGTACTCTTTCGCTTTGTAGGCCTCGTCAAAATAACCGGTCAGCCAGTGGTATGTTTCCGCGGCGATGCGCTCCAGCGGATTGCTCACTTTAGTGGTGTCAATAGGCTTGGCCGGGTGGTATGCCCAACTCTCGACCACGAAATTCCAGCCCCGGTCCGCCAGTTCGTCAAAGATTTTCAGGTCATGCCATGGGGGAAGTTCGGCGAATAGCATCCGGTATTTCTCATTAGCCACCGCACCGATTTTCTTATCGACTCGATCCTTGACCTCGGTATACATATCCTGGTACAGCTTCAGCGATTCTTTGGGGTCACCCGCCGGATAGAGCGAAGCATTCATGCAACTCCAGAAATCGCGGGAGTGCATGGGGCACGGCCTGGCTTTCCGTAGTTCGTTAATCTCATGCCACAACCGGTTAACCTTGATAAGGTCGTCAGTTACCTCGGCCAGTTTGTCCCAGTCCATCTTCTTATTCAGCATGCGCTCCATGAACTTAACAAACTCACCAAGCTCCTTGACCATGAATTTGATCACCTGCGCCCTGGTGGCCGGGTCCTGGCTTTCGGCAACGCCTATGTGGGGTATTTCCACGGTCCACACCGGCGCATCCAGGTACCGTCCCAGGGCCTGGAACCACTTGTAGCGGGCGTCACACAAAGCGCCGGAGCAGAGCAAAAGAAACGGTTTGGCCATGCCACCCATAGGAGCTTCCGGCGGAATCTGGCCCAGTTCCGTCATCCGTGAGGTGTAGCCGATGCAGTTGCGGGCATAGCCGCACATGTGGGTGGGAAAGCCATCGGCATCCGAACGGTCGAGGTAAGCCGGCGCCGTGCCAAAGGCAGCGCACACCGCGCCATAGTTCTCCGGGTAGACCACCTCAACATCCATCGCCTTGAGGATGGGGTCCGCCTCCCACCAGTTGACCATACACCAGGCCGTGGGCTTCCCGGTCTTACTGGCTTCAACACCCCGCTCGTACATCTTGTCAATGTTAGCCCGCAGCGGGTACATTGTCTGCAACCGATTTATGGCCTTTTTCTTCTTTTGTTCCATCATAAAACTGCCTAACTCCTCCTGTCTTCTGGAGAAACGAAACGGCTATCCTGGCCGGTCAGTGGACATCTACTACCGGAAGACAACCTCACCCGGCGGCGCGTATCACTACTTCCCGGCCAGTGGCACCCGTATAAGCGTATAAGCCTGGCTTATCTCTTTTTGCCGGTCAGATAAATCCTTCTGTCTTCAGTTACACCGGCTTAAAGCCAATGATTGTCTGTTGCTTGTCGCCTTCGCCGCAGTGTATAAAGTCCACTGTCAGGGGCGTACCCAGTTTGATACTCTCCGGCTTCCGGCCGTCGACTCCGTTAATACGGGCGTCAATCTTAACCCCTTCTTCCAGGTCGACAACGCCGCAGACATAGGGATTGTTGCGGTCGAACCCCTGCGAGACCATCCAGGGCGTACCCACAAAAATAGAGGTAAAAGTAGCCAGTTTCCCTTTACCCTTGAGCGGCGCCCATTCCATGTTCTCGGAACTATGGCACTTGAGACAAATCGGACGCGGCGGCGAGTAGAGAGTGCCGCACTTCTTACACCGGGAACCCATAAACTTCTCTTCGTTTAGGAACTGCTGATAGGACATGGTGGAAATCGGTCTTTCGGCCATTATCTTATCTCCTTTCAAAAATGCAGAATGTGCAGGTCCCGCCGGTACCGCCCAGGTTCTGGGTGGCGCCAATTCGCAGGTTCTTGTTGGGTATCTGCCGGGGGCCGGCTTCGCCGCGCAGTTGCTTCCAGATCTCATACATCTGGGCCGTGCCGGTAGCGCCAACCGGATGACCCTTGCATTTAAGGCCACCGGAGGAATTGATGGGCATCGGGCCGTCCCGGCGGGTCAAGCCTTCCGCCACCGCCTTGTACGCTTCGCCCGGCTTGAAAAAGCCGAGGTCTTCCGTGTGGATCAGCTCGGCGATAGAGAAACAATCGTGGACCTCAGCGAATTGGATATCCTTGGGCGTGAGTCCTGACATCCCGTAGGCTTCCTTAGCCGCCTGCCGGTTAGCTTCGAAATAGGTGAGGTCTTCCTTGGTGTGCAGCGGCCGCCCGCTACCCTGGCCGATACCGACAACATGTAACGGGTTATCGGTAAAGTTCCGGGCTATCTCCTCGGCACATAGCAAGATACAACTAGCGCCATCGCTAATCGGGCAGCAATCAAACATCTGTAACGGCCAGGCAATCATCGGATTGGCTTTGGTATCATGCAGGTAGTCCCATTCATTCTTCCAGGTCGGGACCGGTTGTCCTCTTTCCTTGGCCCGCTTGATGCGGGAATTCATCACATCCAGAATGGTCTGGGGGAATTGCGCTTTGGGATTGAGGGGGGCATTATTGTGACTCTTGATAGTGACATTCTTGAGATGGTCCGGATTAGCCCCATACTTAGCAAAATAGGCAACAGCCGTAGCGGCAAAAACTCCGGGAAAAGTAAACCCAACACAACCTTCGTAGGGTAAATCCAGGGCCAGAGCCAGGCCTTCGGTAGCGCTCTCGGTACTGACCTTGGACATATCCTCAAAGCCGCCAACCATCACCACATCATAGAAGCCAGACGCAATAGCGAAGACGCCGTCCCGGAAGGCGAGAGTGCTCGAAGCACAGGCACCTTCATTCCTGGTGACCGGCCTCGGTGCGTGGCCCAGGATATCGGCGACTATCGGGCCCCAGTGCGCCTGCCGCACCCAGAAATCGTTGGAGAAGTTGCCAAACCACATGGCGTCGATGTCCTCGGGGTCAATCCCCTTATCTACAGAGGTCAGCATTTCTGTATAGGCTTCCACCAGTAAGTCCCGGGAGTCTTTATCAGCATAGACGCCAAACTTGGACATACCAGCGCCAACAACTGCCACTCCTCTGCCCAGCTTCCTTTGCCTTTGCATTTCATACCTCCTTCAGTTAAATCAGCAATCCTTCTTTATGGCAAAGACCGACAAAAGGATACTGCATTTTAGCCTCTATTGTCAACCACCGACACCCACCCGACAACCGAAGGACAGATATCTTCGAGGCAACACTGAGGGCAAAGAGGCCGGCGGCGACAAACACGCTTCCCCAGATTAACCAGCAGAGCATGATATTCGTTAAATAATGTCGCGTCAGCCGGCAGATTAGCCATAAAAAGTGACTGATAAGCCGGGTAGCTATCAACCTCCGGCGCCAGGCCGAGTCGACTGCTAATACGGCGGGTATAAGTATCAATAACAAAGACCGGCTGGTGAGCGGCATATAAAATGATGGCATCAGCCGTCTCTGTTCCGACGCCATGAACGGAGAGTAGTTCCTGACGGAGTGGCGCTGCATCCATACCGAATAGTACGCCGAGACTGTCATGAAAACGTTCGCCTAACCAGACAGCCAGGGACTTAAGCTTCAGCGCCTTGGCATTATAGTAGCCACAGGGATGAATCAACGCCGCGATTTCCGGCAGGCTGAGGCGGCGCAACGCTTCCGGGGATAATGCTCCGGCATTTCTGAGATTATTGATAGCCTTCTCGACATTGCTCCAGGCAGCCGATTGGGTGAGAATCGCGCCCACCATCACCTCAAAAGGCTCCTCAGCCGGCCACCAGTGTTGCGGGCCGTATTCGGCCATAAGCCGCCGGTAGATATCCATCAGCCTGGAGTTTATTGAGCCATCCACAGAGACACCTGTGCTTGATTACTAAAGGAGTCAGCGGGAGGGTGAGAAAGATATTGATCAGACTAACGCCAGACGAAATCAGGTCGCTTTGCCTTTGGCCGGAGTAGTGCTAATTTTTTCCAACCCGTAGGCATAACCACGGTCGAAAGCCTGGGTGTTCAACTCTTCCGTATTCTTCGGCACCGAGGCCAGAATAGAGTCCTTCATAGCCTTTACCGAAACGATGCCGGTTACCGCCGTCAGAAAACCGAGCATCACCATATTGGCTACGGCTCCCCGCCCCAGTTCTTCGGCTATCTTCCTGGCTGGCACCGCCAGTAGCTTCTTCCCGCGCGCCATTCCTGGTCGGAGGATACTCTCCTCAACGATCACCACCGTATCATCCCTGTTAACCGGGCAATACTGGTTGAAAGCCTGCTGCGACATAGCCATCAACACGGACGGATTACTGAGATACGGGTAGAGCACCCGATCATCAGAGATGACGATATCGGTACGGCAGGCTCCCCCCCTGGCTTCAGGTCCATAGTCCTGGATGAGGGTAGCGTTCTTATGCTCAAAAATAGCCGCCGCCCGGGCCATGATGTGACCGGCCAGAATAACACCCTGTCCGCCGCGACCGCACAGCCTGATCTCATGCCGACGTGCCATTGTACCTACCTCGTAAGTCCGGCAGATAAGGACGATAAATATCAACGAACTTGCCGACCGTTATCTGCCCATTAAAATCGATAGCCGCATTCCGGGTACTGATACCATGCCGGGTAATACTGCTATCACGGTAATACTGCATCAGCGACAGTCCGGTGGCCAGACGGTTGCTGCGGCCGTAATATGTCGGGCAAGGGCTGACCACCTCTACCAGGCTGAACCCCTTCTTCACCAGCGCCTCGGTAATCGATTTTTCCAGATGGGTAACCTGAGCGGTTGTCCAGCGAGCGATGTAAACGGCGCCGCTGGCCTCAGCCAGGTAAGGGATATTGAACGACGCCTCCGTGTTACCCATCCGTGAAGTCGTCGTCCGCGCGGTCGGGGGTGTCGTCGGCCCAAACTGGCCGCCGGTCATCCCGTAGTTGAAATTATTAACACAGATCACTGTCATATCGATATTACGGCGGGCGGCATGAATGAAATGATTACCGCCGATAGCCAGCAGGTCGCCATCACCGCTAAAGACAACCACCTTTAATTCCGGATTGGCCAACCTCAGACCGGTGGCGAAAGGTATCGCCCGACCGTGAGTGGTATGGAAAGAGTCCAGTTTCAGGTATCCCGCTGCCCGGCCGGTGCAGCCTATCCCGGAAACTACAGCCACCTTATCCGGGTCCAGTCCCGACTTCAATAGCCCCCTCAGGAAAGCATTCAATATCAGACCGATGCCGCAGCCGGGACACCAGATATGCGGTAAGCGGTCGGCTCTTAAATACTCATCCAGGGGATGTTGCCTGGCGCCAGTTGTCGTCGAAGTTGTCGTTGTCATCGCGCCACCTGCCTGATAACCTCCAGTATTGACTCCGGGTCATGGACCCGGCCGCCCATGTGCGGCACCAGTACTGTTTTCGCCTTACCACCGGCACACCGCTCTACTTCCAGAGATATTTGACCGCAGTTAATCTCGGGTACCACAAAAGCGCCGATGTGGCCGGCAATCTCCCGGACTCTGTCCTCGGGGAAAGGCCAAACGGTTATCAGCCTCAGTAAACCTACCTTGATGCCTTCTTGGCGGGCCTGCTCGATGGCGATGAGCGATACCCTCGCCGAGATGCCATAGGAGCAGACCACCACCTCAGCGTCATCGATACCGTCCTCTTCCAGCCGGATAATACTCTCCTTATTCCGTTCGACCTTGTCTATCAACCGCCTGACCAGCTTGCTCTGCGCCTCGGCGGTCATGGTCGGATATCCGCGTTCATCATGGGTCAGTCCGGTGACATGCAACCGGTAGCCGCTGCCGGCACTGGCCATAGACGGCACCAGGTCGTCACCCGGCTCAAAGGGCAGATACTCATCCGGAGGCACCACCGGCTTGCGTCGCGCCGTAATTTCGATCTCACTGACTGGCCGGATAACGATCTTTTCGTACATGTGGCCGGTAGCCGCCTCGGACATAATCAGCACCGGTAAACGGTATTGCTCGGAGAGGTTGAAAGCGGTGATCGTCAAATCGTACAGCTCCTGCGGCGAGTTGGGCGCCAGCGCGATAATACTGTAACAGCCGTGGCTGCCCCAGCGCGCCTGCATCATATCTCCCTGGCCGGTCAGCGTGGGTAATCCCGTTGAGGGACCGGCCCGCTGTATGTCAACCACCACACAGGGCGTCTCCAGCATCACCCCCAGCCCGATATTCTCCATCATCAGACTGAATCCGGGTCCCGAGGTGGCCGTCATCGCCTTAACACCACCCCAGGAAGCGCCGAGAATAGCTGCCATCGACGCCAGTTCGTCCTCCATTTGCATGTACGTGCCGCCAACCTCGGGCATCCGCTCGGACATCCTCTCCGCGATCTCCGTAGCCGGTGTAATCGGGTAGCCGGCGAAAAAGCGGCAGCCGGCATTGATAGCGCCTTCCGCGCAGGCCTCATCCCCACTCATGAAGAACTCGCCGGATAAATACTTCCCATCAGACATATACTAATCTCTCCATACCCGTAAGCAACCCGTCACCGACATATCAGACCGAAAAGTGCTTGCCTTCAACCGGCACGACATAGATAGCGAAATCAGGACATACCATACTGCAAATATTGCACCCGGTGCATTCACTGGCCTCACCGGTGCCGACCGGGTGATAGCCCCGGCTGTTAGTTTCCGAAGCCTTGGTCAGTACCTGCTTGGGGCAGAACTCAATACAGAAACCACACTCTTTACATCTCTCAGCGATGACAACCTGCCGGTATTTTAGCTTCATAGCACTCCACCTCATGGAACACACCCCACCACAATCAGACAACCCCACCAGAGTAATAAAATATGTTATCATAAATACCCTCTTATTCACAAATTAGCGGCCCCTACCTGAGCGCCAGTACAAATCCGAGTTTGGCTTATGCTATACTAGACTCAGCACAAATTGAGCCATGCCAGCCGGAGATTGGTCTCCTTTTCAGAAATAGATAAGAGGTTGCACGCCCATGAAGAAAGTCAAAGTAGGCATTATCAACGTGACCGGCTACGCCGGCGTGGAACTGGCGCGTCTGCTGTGCCAGCATCCGGAGATAGAGCTGGCGTCCGTTACCGGCCGGAGCGCCGCCGGGCAGAAATTGGCCGACGTTTTCCCGCATCTATCGGACATCAATCTGACCATTACCGCCGAACTGGGCAAAGTCGACCTGGCTTTTTCCGCTCTACCCCATAAAGAGAGCGCCCAGCAGATCTTACCCTTGCTGGAGAAAGGTATCCGGGTGGTTGACATCAGCGCCGATTTCCGGTTGAAAGACCCCGCGGACTACGTGTCCTGGTATGGCTTTACCCATCCGGCTCCCCACCTGCTCCCGCAGGCGGTCTTTGGCCTACCCGAGCTTTACCGAAAGCAGATTGTTTCCGCTCAGATCGTGGCTAATCCCGGCTGCTACCCCACTTCCGCCATCCTGGCCCTGGCCCCGGTCATCAAAGCCGGCCTGATTGGACCCGATATTATCATCGATAGCAAGTCCGGGGTATCCGGGGCCGGCCGCAC
Organism: Dehalococcoidales bacterium; assembly: GCA_028711795.1. Lineage (GTDB taxonomy): Bacteria > Chloroflexota > Dehalococcoidia > Dehalococcoidales > JAQTRN01 > JAQTRN01. Next base: position 18,297 of record JAQTRN010000003.1, read on the forward strand.
CCTCGGCCTGGGCACTCATTATTCCGAGGTAAACGAGGATGTCTCCGCCTATGCCCTGACCGGACACCGTCACCTGCCGGAGATCACTCAGGAGCTAACGCTGCTGAACCAGGGGAGACCGCTTTCGATAACCTTTATCCCCCATCTGATACCGATGACCAGAGGTATTTTGAGCACCTGTTACGCGCCACTGGTCCCGGGCAAACTGACCACCGGTAAAGATGGGGAAAAGCAACTGCGACAACTCTACCTGGATTTCTACAAAGGTGAGCCGTTTGTCCGGATAGCGGCGGCGGCGCCGCACACCAAACACACCTGGGGAAGCAACTTCTGCGTCGTCTATCCCACCATTGACCACCGGACGGGCAGGCTGATTATCATTAGCTGTCTGGACAATCTGGTTAAAGGCGCGGCCGGACAGGCCATTCAGAACATGAACGTCATGTTCGGTTTCCCGGAGACTACGGGAATCGGAGCGCCACCGGTATATCCCTGAACGAGCCGCGACGGTCGCTGCCTATGACTTTTCCAAACTGGCGCCCTTAATCCGGATGTAGTCGAACATCGTCCCCGTAGCGGCTCTCAGCTCCAGGGAATCGACAATACCCCGGTACTGGCCATTCCGCAGTCCGTCACCGAGAATACAGGCCCCTTCGGCGGCTTCCTTAGCCACCTGGGCCCGCCGCCGTACCCGGCGCACTGGGGCAAAAAGTGAGAGTCTGTCTACCAGCGCCTCTTCGATCTCCGGGATGCGAGACAACCGGCCCGAGAGCAAAACTTCTCGTGGCTTCGGTACGGCCACCATCATCGCCGCCACTCCTTTGGTGACGCTCTCCAGCAGCATATCCCAGGGCTGCGGGTAATGGCCATGATGTTTAGCCAGCTCCTCCGGGGTCAAGTCATCCCGGCCACTGGCATCCTTAACACCGCCACTAAAGAGCACCACTCCCGGGAACCTCCCCAACCGCACCGCCAGCTCCGAGTCCATACCACCCAGACTGATGAAACCGGGACCACCAGACGTCCCCCCCAAGCCGTCAACGATCTTCCCACCATCAACTCCGATGACGGCGGTGAAAGCGTACCCCACCTCAGCCAGGACGAAGGCGGTGTGACGGTAGTCTATTCCATAGAGTTCCGCCTGGTCTTTGATGGCCAGAGCGACACAACACACTTTATCCGCCGTGCCCATATCTATCTTATTTACTTTCCGGTATTCCGGTACGGTGGGCAGGTGAATAACTCCCGGGGTAAAAGTCACCGGAAAGCCCTCGGTCTTCATCAGCCGGATAACCATCCGGATACCATCATAGAGCGGAATACTCTTATCATCCGGTACCATCAGGTCCAGTTCCCGCTCCGTCATATCCCGGACCGGCGTTAGTGGCAGACCATAACCCGAGGGACCGACTATTATATCGAGTGGATAGACGCTTTTTATGGTATCCAAAAGGACTCCGGGGTTCTGCGCTACTTCGGGTACCGGTACCGAGGTATCCAGAATAACCATCTCCCCCTCCATCCCGAAGAAATCAAAACTCCCCGTACCCGGGTCGATGCCGAGAACTCTCATTGGCCCGCCTTTTTCCCCACCGACTCATCGTGCAGCGGACAACAGGGGTCTGAAGCCAGCCAGTCACCAGTCAGCGAGTAAGTCCGCGAGCGGCAACCCCGGCAGTCCGCCAGATAGCGGCAATCACGGCATTTCCCGTTCCTGGCCCCGGGGTCCCGGAGGCCATGAGAAAGGGGGAAAGCTAGAATATCAG